>DATADI010000609.1:0-2314 GCA_036258615.1 Thermomonospora sp.
CCGGGGGCCCGGCGGCCGGTGGCCCCCGGGCACCGGCGTCTTCGCGGCGGGGTCAGCCCGCCAGCGTGCGGCCCACCAGGTCGCGGGCCTCGTCCTGCACCCGCGCGAGGTGGTCGGGGCCCCGGAACGACTCGGCGTAGATCTTGTAGACGTCCTCGGTGCCCGACGGGCGGGCGGCGAACCACGCCTGGTCGGTGCAGACCTTGACGCCGCCGATGGGTGCGCCGTTGCCGGGCGCCTCGGTGAGCACCGCCGTGATCGGGTCGCCCGCGAGCGTGCCGGCGGTGATCTGCTCGGCCGACAGCTTCGCCAGGACCGCCTTCTGCTCGCGGGTGGCGGGCGCGTCCACCCGGGCGTACGCGGGGTCGCCGTGCCGTTCGGCGAGCGCGGCGTACCGGCGGCTGGGGGACTCCCCGGTGACGGCGGTGATCTCGGCGGCCAGCAGCGCGAGGATGACGCCGTCCTTGTCGGTGGTCCACACCGACCAGTCGCGGCGCAGGAACGACGCGCCCGCGCTCTCCTCGCCACCGAAGCCCAGCGAGCCGTCCAGCAGGCCGGGCACGAACCACTTGAACCCGACCGGGACCTCCACCAGCGTCCGGCCGAGCGCCGCCGCGACCCGGTCGATCATGCCGCTGCTGACCAGCGTCTTGCCGACCCCGGCGTGCCGCGGCCAGCCCGGGCGGTGGGCGTAGAGGTGGTCGATGGCGACGGCGAGGAAGTGGTTCGGGTTGAGCAGCCCGCCGTCGGGGGTGACGATGCCGTGCCGGTCGGCGTCGGCGTCGTTGCCGGTGGACACGTCGAACGCGGCCCGGTTGTCGATGAGCGAGGCCATCGCGTACCGCGACGAGCAGTCCATGCGGATCTTCCCGTCCCAGTCCAGCGTCATGAACCGCCAGGTCGGGTCGGTGTCGGGGTTGACCACCGTGAGGTCCAGCCGGTGCCGGTCGGCGATCTCACCCCAGTAGGCCACCGACGCGCCGCCGAGCGGGTCGGCGCCGATGCGGACCCCGGCGGCGCGGATCGCGTCGAGGTCGAGCACCGACGGCAGGTCGTCCACGTAGGTGCCGAGGAAGTCGTACCGGCCGGTGGTGTCGGCCTTCAGCGCCCGCTCGTAGGGGATCCGCCGGACCTCCTTGAGGCCCTCGGCGATGAGCGCGTTGGCCCGCTGCTGGATCCACGAGGTGGCGTCGGTGCCCGCCGGGCCCCCGTTCGGGGGGTTGTACTTGAAGCCGCCGTCGCCGGGCGGGTTGTGCGAGGGCGTGACGACGACCCCGTCGGCCAGGCCGGTGTCGCGGCCCCGGTTGTACCGGAGGATGGCGTGCGAGAGGGCCGGGGTCGGGGTGTACCCGTCGCGGTCGTCGACCAGCACCCGGACGCCGTTGGCGGCGAAGACCTCCAGCGCGGACGCCTTGGCGGGCTCCGACAGCGCGTGCGTGTCGGCCCCCAGGAACAGGGGGCCGTCCACGCCCTGCGCCGCGCGGTACTCGCAGATGGCCTGGCTGGTGGCGAGGATGTGGTCCTCGTTGAAGGACGCCGTCAGCGCCGACCCCCGGTGCCCCGAGGTCCCGAACGCGACCCGCTGGGCGGGCTCGCCGGGGTCGGGGTGCAGGGTGTAGTACGCGGTGACCAGCCGCGCCACGTCCACCAGGTCCGACGGCCGCGCCGGCCGCCCCGCACGCTCATGCACCATGACGACTCCTCCAGCTCTCCGGGCCTCCAGGCTAGAGGCGGGGGTCGACGGGCTCCGATTCCAGGGCCAGCACCGCGAACACCGGCTGGTGGATCCGCCACAGCGGCTCCCCGGCGACCAGCCTCCGCAGGGCCTCCATACCCAGGGCGTGCTCGCGCATCGCCAGCGACCGCTTGCGGCCGAGGTTGCGGTCGCGCAGCCGCTCCAGGTTCTCCGGCTCGGTGTAGTCGGGGCCGTAGATGATCCGCAGGTACTCCCGGCCCCGGCACTTGACGCCCGGCTGCACCCGGCGGTCCTCCGGCAGGTCGCCGAGGGGCTTGACGACCATCCCCTCGCCGCCGCCGTCGGTGAGCTTCAGCCACCAGTCCGTCGCGGCGGTCACCGACTCCTCCGAGCCCAGCTCCACGACCTGCGACCCGGTCGTGGTGAGCAGCCCGCTCGGGTCGGCGGCGGCGAGACGGTCGGCGACGCCCAGGTGCCACAGGTGGTCGCGCGCCGTGGCGTACGCGACGCCCTCCCCGGCGAGGACCTGGAACGGGGCCAGTCGCACCCCGTCCAGGCCGTCGACCGGCCAGCAGTACCGGGCGTACGCGTCACGGAAGTGACCGGCGTTGGCGGCGC
>DATADI010000610.1:0-5592 GCA_036258615.1 Thermomonospora sp.
GCCGCGTCCAGCCGGGCCGCGAGCGCGGCGCGCTCTTCTGCCCGCCCGGCCAGCTCCTCGCGGCGGCGCAGCGCCCCGGCGTGGCGGCGCTGCCGCTCGGCCAGCGCCCGGCTCCGCTCGGCGCTCTCGGTGACCTCGTCCAGGGTCCGCGAGCACTCGGCGACCAGGCCCGCGGTCACCGCGCGCACCGCCTCGGCCTGCCCCGCCAGCTCGGCGGACCAGGGCACCAGCAGCTCGACGTGCTCCAGCGGCTCGTCGGCGGGCTCCCCCCGGCGGGGCTGCGGAACGAGCGTCGCGCCCGGCCGGGTCGTCCCGGCCTGCTCGGCGATCCGGTCCGCCGCGGACTCGGCGGCCTGCCGCAGGTCCTGGACCTCGCGGCGCGTCTCGGCCCGGTGGTCGGTGAGCCACTTCTCGACGCGGGCGTACACCTCGGCGGCGAACAGCTTCTCCAGCACCTCGCGGCGGGTCTCGGCGTCGGCCCGCAGGAACGCCGCGAACTCCCCCTGCGGGAGCAGCGCCACCTGGCAGAACTGGTCGGCGGTCATGCCCAGGAGGCCCCTGACGAGGTCGGCCGCCTCGTCGATGCGGGCCGACAGGGCCCGCCAGCGGCCGTGCTCCAGCTCCTCGACCGTGACCCGGGCGTTCTCGCGGGTGGTGCCGCTGCCCCGCAGCTTGGGGCGCTCCCACGCCGGGGAGCGCGTGAACCGGAACCGGCGGCCCCGCAGCGTGGTCTCCAGCACCACGCGCGGCGCGGCGGCCGGGTCGGCGTGGTGGCTGCGCAGCCCGTCCGCCTTGCCGCGCACCCCGGGGACCGTCCCGTACAGGGCGAAGCAGACGGCGTCGAGCACGCTGGTCTTGCCCGCCCCGGTCTGCCCGTGGATGAGGAACAGCCCGGCGTCGGAGAGGGCGTCGAAGTCGATGGTCTCCGTGCCGGAGAACGGCCCGAAGGCGGTGATCTCCAACCGGTGCAGCCTCATCGGAGGGCTTCCTTCCGGCGGCAGGACTCCAGGGCCTCGTGCAGCAGGGCGCGTTCGGCGGGGTCGGGCGCGGCGCCGGTGACCTCGGTGACGAAGTCGCAGGCGATGTCCATGTCACCGCGTCCCCGCACCCGCCGTGTCCACGACGGGCGGTCGTCGCCGGGTCCGCCCTCGGGCTCGAAGGCGAGGACGAGGGCGTGCGGGAAGCGGGCGCGCAGCCGTTCCATGGCGTCGCGGGGGCGCTGCGCGTCGGTGAGCGTGACGTGGAGCCAGTGGCCCTCCACCGCCTCGTGCCGCGGGTCGGACAGCAGCTCGTCGAGCCGTCCCCGCAGGTGTCCCAGTGGCCGGGGGACGGGCGCGTCCACGAACTCGGCCGTCATCGCGCCGTCGCCGTCCAGGTCCACCAGCCAGGAGCCCTTGCGGTGCCGGGCCTCGGAGAACGAGTAGGCCAGCGGCGAGCCCGAGTAGCGGACCCGGTCGGTGATGCGCTGCCTGCCGTGCAGGTGCCCCAGCGCCACGTAGTCGACGCCGTCGAAGACCCCGGCGGGCACGTGCGCGGTGCCGCCGACGGAGATGTCGCGTTCGCTGTCGCTGGGCTCGCCGCCGGTCACGAACGCGTGCGCCAGCACCACCGACGCCGTGCCGCGCTCGTCGCGGTCGGCGCGGACGCGGCGCATCGCCTCGGTGAGGACGGCGGTGTGGCTGCGCTCCTCCAGGTCCCACTCCGAGCGCACCAGCTCCGGCTCCAGGTAGGGGATGCCGTAGACGGCCACGCCCTCGACCAGGACCGGGGTGCCCACGGTGTCGGGGGTGGTGCGCAGGTGGACCCCGGCGGCGTCCATCAGCTCGGACCCGAACCCGAGCCGGTGCGCGGAGTCGTGGTTGCCGCCGATCAGCACCACGCGCGCCAGCCGCGACAGCCGCCGCAGCGCGTCCCCGCACAGCCGCACGGCGTCCACGGGAGGCAGGGCGCGGTCGTAGACGTCGCCGGACACGAGCACGCAGTCGACGCTCCTGTCGCGCACGGTCTCGACCAGGTGGTCGACGAAGGCCCGCTGGGCGTCGCGGAGGTCCTCCCGGTGGAAGGACCGGCCCAGGTGCCAGTCCGAGGTGTGCAGCAGTCGCATGTCCCGGCAACCATAGGGGCCCCAACCGCCCCGTCCGCCGCAGAAACGCCGACAAACCACAAACGATCAGGCCATCCCGCCGGGCCGTGATCGCGGCGGCGCTATCGTCGGATCGTGAGCGACCGCCCTTATGTGCTGTTGAGCTGCGCGATGTCCGTGGACGGCTACATCGACGACGCGAGCCCCGAGCGGCTGCGGCTGTCGAGCCCGGCGGACTTCGACCGGGTCGACGGGGTGCGCGCCACCTGCGACGCGATCCTGGTCGGGGCGAACACGGTACGGCGGGACGACCCCAAGCTGCTGCTGAAGTCCCCGGCCCGGCAGGAGCGGCGGGCCGCGCGGGGGCTGCCCCGCCAGCTCACCAAGGTCACCGTGACGGCCGGCGGCGACCTGGACCCGGCCTCCCGGTTCTTCACCACCGGCGACTCCCCCAAGCTCGTGTACGCGGGCTCGCACGCGGCCCCGGCGCTGGCCGAACGGCTCGCCGGTGTCGCGGAGGTCATCGACGGCGGCGACCCGGTGGACCTGCGGCGGCTGCTGGCCGATCTGGCGGGCCGGGGCGTGCGCCGCCTCATGGTGGAGGGCGGCGGCGGCATGCACACCCGGTTCCTCAGCGAGGGCCTGGCCGACGAGCTGCAGCTCGTGGTCGCGCCGTTCCTGATCGGCGACCCGGCGGCGCCGCGGTTCGTGCACCCGGGGGTCTTCCCGCAGAGCCCGGCGCGGCCCATGCGCCTGGCCGAGGTCACCCGCATCGGCGACCTGGCGTTGCTGCGCTACCTGATGAACCGGTCCCGGGGATGACACCCGACGACGACCGGCGGTGGCTGGAGCTGGCGTGCGACCTGGCACGCTCGTGCCCGCCGTCGGAGACGGCGTTCTCGGTGGGGGCCGTGCTCGTCGGCGCGGACGGGACGGAGCTCGCGCGGGGCTTCTCCCGGGAGACCGACCCGAAGGCCCACGCCGAGGAGGTCGCGCTGGCGAGGGCGGGCCGCTTCGATCCGGCCGGGGTGACGGTGTACAGCTCGCTGGAGCCGTGCGGGCGGCGGCTGTCGCGGCCCCGGCCGTGCGCCCGGCTGATCGTGGACGCGGGGATCCGCCGGGTCGTGTACGCCTGGCGGGAGCCGTCGCTGTTCGTGGAGGGCACCGGGGACGAGGTGCTGCGGGCCGCCGGGGTCGCGGTCGTGCACCTGCCCGCGCTGGCCGACCGGGCCCGCGAGCCCAACCGGCATCTGCTGGACTGACCTGAGACGCCCGTCCATACCCGGGTCTGTTTCGCGTATGGACAAGGCGGGGCGGGTGCGCGAGGCTGGGCACCAAGCAAGCATTCGGTCAAGCTTCTGGAGGGCGGCATGCGCGAGCACGACCGGCTGTTCATCGGCGGCGAGTGGACGGCCCCGGCCGGGACCGGGGTCATCGAGGTGGTCTCGCCGCACACCGAGGAGGTCATCGGGCGGGTCCCCGACGGCACCGAGGCCGACGTCGACGCGGCGGTGGCCGCCGCCCGCCGGGCCTTCGACCACGGGCCGTGGCCGCGGATGACCCCGGCCGAGCGCGCGGCCGTGCTGGGCCGCCTGGCGGCGATCTACGCCGAACGGCAGCAGGAGATGGCCGACCTGGTCACCGCCGAGATGGGGGCGCCGATCCTGTTCTCGGTGTTCGGGCAGGCCGCGATCCCCCAGATGGTGCTCCAGTACTACGTGGACCTGGCCGCCTCCTACACCTGGGAGGAGGAACGGACGGGGATGCTGGGCCCGGTCACCGTCACCCGTGAGCCCGTCGGGGTGGTCGCCGCGATCGTGCCGTGGAACGTCCCCCAGTTCACCCTGATGCTCAAGCTCGCCCCCGCGCTCATCGCCGGATGCACCATGGTCGCCAAGCCCTCCCCGGAGACGCCGCTGGACTCCTACCTGCTCGCCGAGTGGATCCGGGAGGCGGGGATCCCCGAGGGCGTCGTCAACATCGTCCCGGCCGGGCGGGAGGTCGGCGCGTACCTGGTGTCGCATCCCGGCGTGGACAAGGTCTCCTTCACCGGGTCCACGGCGGCGGGGCGGAAGATCGCGGCGGCCTGCGGCGAGCGGCTGCGGCGGGTCACCCTGGAACTGGGCGGCAAGTCGGCGGCGATCGTGCTGGAGGACGCCGACCTGGACGCCACCATGGAGGGCCTCAAGATCGCCTCGCTGATGAACAACGGGGAGGCGTGCGCGGCGCAGACCCGCATCCTGGCGCCCCGCAGCCGCTACGACGAGGTCGCCGACGCCCTCGCCGCGATGGTCGGCGGGCTGACCGTCGGCGACCCCGCCGACTACGCCACCGAGATCGGCCCGCTGGTCGCCCGGCGGCAGCGGGACCGGGTGGAGGGCTACATCCGGCTCGGGCAGGAGGAGGGCGCCAAGCTCGTCACCGGCGGGCTGGACCGGCCCCGCGACCGCGGCTGGTACGTCGCCCCGACCGTGTTCGCCGACGTGGACAACTCCATGCGGATCGCCCGGGAGGAGATCTTCGGCCCGGTGCTGGCGCTGATCCCCTACGAGGACGAGGAGGACGCCGTGCGGATCGCCAACGACAGCGACTACGGCCTCGGCGGCTCGGTATGGACCGCCGACGTCGCGCACGGCGTGGAGGTCGCCCGCCGCATCCGCACCGGGAGCTGCGGCGTCAACCTGTACGTCATCGACCCCAACACCCCGTTCGGCGGTTACAAGGACAGCGGGCTGGGACGCGAGCTGGGCCCCGAGGGCCTGGCGGCCTACCTGGAGCACAAGTCGATCCCCCGCCCGGCGTGATCAGTGGCAGCGGGTGACGGTCCACCCGTGCCGGCGGCGGCAGGCGTGCTCGACCTCGGCGGGCATGTGCCCCATCACCACCAGCCGCAGCCCCGCCGGGCGCCGCCGCGCGTCCGCCCCGAACGCCAGCGACCGCAGCGTGCCCGGCGTGGTCACCGCGACGGTCGCGGCGTGCCGCTCGGCGGCGGCCAGCAGCGGCGCCCCGCCGGACCCGGCGGCGGCCACGAACGTCGCCCCGTGGGTCAGCGCCAGGTCGATCAGGCCCAGCCACGTCTCGGCGGCGTGCCGGAACTCGGCGGCGCTGGCGACCAGCACGTCACGGTCCGACAGCGGCACCGACCCCGACCGGCGCACGATGCCCGCGAGCCGGTCGGCGTGGGTGAACCGCCCGGTCGGCGTGCGCAGCGCCACGTCGCGCAGCGGGTCGACCACCGGGCACGGCTCGCCGGGGACCTCCGGGGCGGGCAGCGCGCTGACCGGGGTGGCTCCGGCGACGTCGCCGAACGAGAACACCTGCCGGACGTAGGAGCGGTCGGTGGCCTCCAGCGCCGGGCCCGCCAGCGCCGCCGAGGTGATCAGGAACCGGGCGTCCCCGGCGGCCAGCAGCCCGGCCAGCTCGTCCACGCCCCCGGCGGGCGGCAGCAGCAGCGGCACCGCCCCGGCCGCGGCGACCGCGTACACCGCCAGCGCCAGGTCGCGGGCCCC
>DATADI010000611.1:0-8885 GCA_036258615.1 Thermomonospora sp.
CGCGCCTCCTCCTCGGCCAGGGCGGCGGCCACGAGGGTGCTGGAGCGCCCCCGCCCGAACGACCGCGACGGAGCGCTGGCGGAGTAAGACGGAGTTGTGAGTAAGGGGAGGGCAGTCATGGAAGACACGGAGAAGGCGGGGCGGCCCGCGACGCGGGGCGCCAAGGCGCGCGACCTGAACCAGGTGATCCGGTACACCATGTGGTCGGTGTTCCGGGTCGTGACGCCGGGGGAGCGGACCGACGAGGCGGCCGGTGAGGTCGAGGACCTGCTCGCCCAGGCCGCGCAGAAGGACGTGACGACCCGGGGGCTGTACGACGTCAGCGGGTTCCGCGCCGACGCCGACTTCATGTTCTGGTGGCATGCGCCGACGGCGGAGGACCTGCAGGAGGTCTACTCCCGGTTCCGCCGCACGGCGCTGGGGCGGACCTGCGAGCCGGTGTGGTCGCAGATGGCGCTGCACCGTCCGGCCGAGTTCAACAAGAGCCACATCCCGGCGTTCCTGGCCGAGGAGGAGGCGCGGGCGTACGTGTGCGTGTACCCGTTCGTCCGCTCGTACGAGTGGTACCTGCTGCCGGACACCGAGCGGCGGACGATGCTCGCCGAGCACGGGCAGATGGCGCGGGGCTACCCGGACGTGCGGGCCAACACGGTGTCGTCGTTCGCGCTCGGCGACTACGAGTGGATGCTCGCGTTCGAGGCGGACGAGCTGCACCGGATCGTGGACCTGATGCGGCACCTGCGCGGCTCGGCGGCCCGGCGGCACGTCCGCGAGGAGGTCCCGTTCTACACAGGTCGCCGCAAGCCGGTCGCCGAACTGCTCGCATCCCTGCCCTGACCTCGATCGACATCCCCGACCGGCGGACACGGCGGCGGTCGCGCCGCTAGGGTTCCGGTCGTGACCGACAGACCCCGCGGACGCCACGCCAAACCTCCGTCGAGGCTCGGAGCCCATTGCGATCGGGTGCTCGACGCCGTACTGATCGAAGGGAATCGCCGCAAGGCGATCGTCACCGGCGCCGGCACGGTGCTCGGGGCGCTGCTGGCGATGGGCGTCGGGCTGTGGCTGCCGGGCTCCGACCCGGGCGAGGAACTGCGCGCCCACGTCGCCGCCCGGCAGGCCCCGCCCGCGCCGGTCCCGGCCCCGCTGAGCGGCGACCCCGACGAGGTCCCCGACGCGGTCGCGTACTACCGCGTCAAGGACCCCGCCCGCACGGTCGCCCGGCACGTGCGGGACGTCCGCCGCAGCGGCTCGTTCCTGCGGGTCTACACCGACCTGCGGGAGGGCGACGAGAACTCGCGGCCCGCGCTGTCGCTGTGCGAGTGGACCGCCGAGTTCCTGCGCCACCACGACGGCGAGGGCGACCCGGTCGTCTTCGTGCACGCCGAGGAGAACGGCAACGGCCACGTCGTCCTGGCCAACAAGCAGAGCGCCGTCGACGACTGCCGCGTGGGCGTCACCCGCTGAGCCGCCGCCCCGCCCGCTACGAGGCGGGCTCCAGCGTCAGCGAGATGCTGTTGATGCAGTACCGGTCGTCGGTCGGGGTGGCGTACCCCTCGCCGTGGAAGACGTGGCCCAGGTGGGAGTCGCACCGGGCGCAGCGGACCTCGGTGCGGACCATGCCGTGCGACCGGTCCTCCACCAACACGACCGCGTCGGAGTCGGCGGGCGCGAAGAAGCTCGGCCACCCGCAGTGCGACTCGAACTTGGTCTCCGACCGGAACAGCTCCAGCCCGCAGGCGCGGCAGCGGTAGACCCCGACCGTCGTGGTGTCGGTGTACTCGCCGGTGAACGGCTTCTCCGTCCCGGCCTCACGCAGGACGCGGAACTCCTCGGGCGTCAGCTGCGCCCGCCACTCGTCCTCGCTCTTGTGGACCTTCTCCATGCCCCGACACTACCCGCCGGTCCGCGTCACGGCGCTGCGGTGCGGTGGCCTCCCGGCCGCAGGCAGACCAGGAGCCCGAGGGCGAACAGGGCACCCGCCACCGCCGCGGACGGGACGTCGCCGGACTCGGTGAGGGGCCACAGCCACGGCGGCTCGCGTCCCTCGGGAAGGCCGACCAGGACCGTGAGGAAGAGGTAGGCGGTGGGAAGGACGGTCGCCGCGTCATGGCCGCCCCACCGCGTCCCGAGCATGGCCAGCCCGCTCAGGCCCGTCAGGTTGCGCGCGGCGGCGAATCCCAGGGGCTGGTATCCGGACCAGGTCAGCAGGCCGCCGACGAGCACCGCGACGGCACACACCGCGACGGCGAGAGCCGCCGTGTACGACCTGGCAGGGCGGGTGCCGACGGCCTCCAGCGCGGTCGGGCCCGCCGTGAGCGATCGGCTCAGGAACGCGCACGCAAGCAGGGGCAGCACGAGGGCGATCGGCGTGCCCACCAGCGCCGTCCGGAGAAGGCTGGGAGCCGGAACCCTGCTCTCGCCCGCGATCCCGACGACGACCAGCATGACCAGCGCCGCCAGCCCCGCCGCCCGGACGTGGTGGACGCGCAGCCAGAGGGTCATGACGCGGGAATCCCGACCGGTGACAGGTCACATCTCCGGAGGGCGGCCAGGTTGTGGCGGAACCACCGGCGCTGCTGGGCCTGCGGAAGTGCCAGCACCCCCTTGACCACGGCGACGGCCTCGGGGCCGGCCTTCGTCGCGAGGACGTTCTTGCTGACCCCCGCCCTCTCCGCCAGCCAGACGGTCACCGGCACGTACGCGATGTCCCAGGCCGGCGACCCGGTACCGGCGCAGCGCGGCGGACCCGCCGGAAGCAGGCCGGTGACGAGGGAGAACACGATGTCGTCGGAGGTCGAGTCACGGCCGGCGACGACGTTCCAGGTACCGGCGCCGTCGGCGGCCCCCTCGGTGATGCGGCGGGGCATGGCGACACCACCGGCGACGGAGATCCTCTTCGCCGCGGGGGCCACGATGGCGGCCGTGGCGGCCAGCCGGGACCGGCGTTCCCGCCACACACAGACCTCGATCCCCTGCCGGACGGTGCACACCAGACCGCCGGCGCGCGGCCGTCCCGCCTCCGGCCCCAGGTCCCGTACGGTGAACGCCGCCAGACCGAGACCCAGCGCGGGAACGAGCACGATCGCGCCCGTTCTGGTCGCCGAGCGCCGGGCGCTCGCCCAGCCCAGGTAGGCGGCCACGGCGATGGAGACGGCCAGCAGGGACTGCGCCGCCAGGGCGCGCCGGTCGAACACCTCGCCGGTCGCACAGCAGGCGGCGAGGTTCATGCCGGTGAGGTGCCGCAGCCACAACGGCTCCAGGGCGCTCGGGTAGGCGAACCACAGCCAGGTCCCGACGAGCAGGAGCGGTATCCCCACGGCGGGAGGCAGGTACCGCCCCGCCGCCATCCCCGCCATCGTCCATGCGGCCATCACCAGCAGCGCGGTGGCCAGGATCAGCAGGTCCGGTCCTCCGGGAACGCCCGGCATCTCGGCCGTCACCACGGCGAACGCGGTGACCATCCCCAGGACGGCGGCCCCGGCGACGGGGGCCGCGGACCAGGCCAGGACCGTGATCGGACTGCGCACCCCGGTGGCGCGGAAGACCCCGCCCTGACGCAGCCGGGTGCCCTCCCACGCGGCGACCGCCGCGCACACCGGCGTGACGGCCATCACCGTCGCAGCCGTGGCCAGGACGGTCGCACCGGGCCAGTTGTCGTCCAGATTGGGCAACTCGCCGGTGAGGGGGAACATCAGGTACACACCCATCAGCGGCAGCGCGTACAACGCCGCGGACGACCGCAGCCATCGAGTCAGCGGCATGTCAGGTCTCCCCGGTCACCAGGCGGGCATAGGCGTCCTCGACCGACGGGCGTTCACGCTGTGAGAGTGCCAGGAATCCCGACGTCGGCCCTGAATACCGCACGGTCCCTTTGTCGAGAACGACCACCGACGAGTAGAGGTCGGTGAGGTCCTCGGTCTGGTGTGTGGACACGATGATGTGGCGGTGCTCGCCCACACCGAGGACGATCTGCCGGAACCGTTCCCGTTGCCGGGGGTCGAGTCCCGCGGTCGGCTCGTCCAGGAGAATGACCTCGGCGTCGTGGACGAGGGTCTGAGCGAGTCCGACGCGCCGCAACTGCCCTCCCGAGAGCAGGCTGCACCGCCGGTCGCCCAGGGGCGACAGTTCGACGGCCTCCAGCGCCGCCGGCGCCCGCCGCCACGCCTCGCGCCGCGAGAGACCCTTGAGCCAGCCGGCGTAACTGACCTGCTCGCGCACGGTCAATCCGGGGATCGGCGCGATGTTCTGGGGCATCCACCCCACCAGCCGCCGGTAGCCACTGCGGTCCCGCCTGCGCGACGGGTCCAGCCCCCGGTACGAAACGGACCCCGCCGTAGGGAGGAACAGGGAGGCCGCCAGACCGAGCAGGGTGGATTTTCCCGCCCCGTTGGGCCCGAGCAGTACCGTCCTTCCCGGGGGAAAGACGAAATCAAGGCCATGGAACACCGGCGAGCCGCGGCGGTAGCCGAAATCGCAGCTCACGAACGACACTGGCATATCATCCCCAGAATCCCCGGACAGGCCCCGTCAAGCGTGGAGGCTGTTCTTCGGAGTCGGGGGCGGATGGCCGGACTCGGTCAGGGATGGCGGGGTGGGGTTTCCCGAACCTCGACCGTTCGTTGTCGCGGGGTTGTCGGTGGCGTGGCGTAGCGTGCAGGGCATGGCGTCGCCGTACATCGAGATTCCGGTCGGGGAGCGGACGGTGAAGATCACCAACCCCGACAAGGTCTACTTTCCGGAGCGCGGGTACACCAAGCGCGATCTGGTGGAGTACTTCCTCGCGGTGGGGGACGGCATCGTGCGGGCCCTGGGCGACCGGCCGACCACGCTGGAGCGCTGGCCGGGCGGGGTGTTCGAGGGCTCGCGGATGGCCACCCGGGAGGACTACGCACGGGGCCAGGCGGGGCTTCCGGCGGAGAAGTTCGACGCGTTCTACCAGAAGCGGGTGCCCAAGGGGGCTCCGGCGTGGGTGCGGACGGCGCGGATCACCTTCCCCAGCGGGCGGACGGCCGACGAGGTGTGCCCGGACGAGCCGGCCGTGGTGGCGTGGGCGGCCAACCTCGGCACGCTGACGTTCCACCCGTGGCCGGTGCGGTCGGGTGACGTGGACCATCCCGACGAGCTGCGCATCGACCTCGACCCGCAGCCGGGCACCGGCTTCGCCGACGCGGTGCGGGTGGCGCTCGGGCCGGTGCGCGACCTGCTCGGCGAGCTGGGCATGGAGGGGTTCCCCAAGACCTCCGGCAAGGCGGGCGTGCACGTCTACGTGCGGATCGAGCCGCGCTGGACGTTCACCGAGGTGCGGCGGGCGGCGCTGGCGTTCGCCCGCGAGGTCGAGCGCCGGGTGCCCGCCGAGGTGACGAGCCGGTGGTGGAAGGAGGAGCGGGGCGAGCAGGTCTTCATCGACTACAACCAGAACGCGCGCGACCGCACGATCGCCTCGGCCTACAGCGTCCGGCCGCTGCCGCACGCGCCCGTCTCGGCTCCGGTGACCTGGGCGGAGCTGGCGGACGTGGTGCCGGAGGACCTCACCATCGGCACCATGCCCGCCCGGTTCGCCGAGGTCGGCGACCCGCACGCGGCGATCAACGACCGGGCCTTCTCGCTGGAGCCGCTGCTGGAGCTGGCCGACCGCGACGAACGGGAGCACGGCCTCGGCGACGCGCCCTATCCGCCCAACTACCCGAAGATGCCCGGCGAGCCCAAGCGGGTGCAGCCCAGCAAGGCTCGCGACGACTGACGACCGACCGGCGACCGGGGCCGTACCCACCGGCCAGTGGCGGCCGTCACCGGATCCCGGGGCGATCGGACGCTGGAGCACGCCTCGGCGCTGGTCGCCCGGGGACGTCCCCGGGGGCTTCGAGGAGGGCCTGCGGCGAACGCGTAAGTCGGGGTTGCGTACGGCTGGCTGCTCGGTGGCGTTGGGGGAGGGCTGCCGGAGAGCGGGACCGCCGTCCCCGCGAGGGCGGGGACGGCGGTTCAGGGAGCGGTCAGTAGAAGCGGCGCGGCTGCCGGGGCAGGTCGACCCGGACGGGGCCGCGCCAGCCCGACCTGGCCTGCGGGCCGACCAGGCCGGAGGCCCGGCCGTCGGCGAGCACCACGGGCACGCTGACGGACGTCCCCGCCAGGTCCACCGTCACCCGTGCGCCGGTGGGCGTCTCGGTGTTGTAGTCGGCGTCGGTCCCGGCCAGCACCAGCGCGATGCGGTGACCGGGCTTGAACACGTAGTCCTGCGGCAGCGTGTTCCAGCGGACCTCGTGGAAGCGGCCGGGCGTCAGCGGCGTGGGGTCGCTGAGCGACGTGCGGTTCTGCGCGTCGATCCAGCCGCGCGCGACCACGTTGACCGGGGAGGTCGTCGTGGTCGTCGCCGTCCGCTTGTAGCAGGCGTCGTCGTCCGGCGTGGACTCGCCGTGGCAGCTCTCGGTGGTCAGCGTGCGGATGCCGGAGCCGGGGCCGAGGTAGTCGACGCGGGTGTCGGCGCCGTAGTCCACCAGCAGGGCGGTGAGGTTGGCGGTGGGCCTGTCGAGCTTGACCCGCAGCGTCGCGGTGGGCGTCCCGGACAGGCGGGCGGCCTTCGGCAGCGGCGGCGACACGTACGCCAGCCGGTACGGCCTGGCGGCGGTCGGGTCGGCGACCATCTCCGACTCGGTCACGCCCGCGCCGGTCGTGCCGGGGACGTCGGTGAACGTGCCGGTGGAGCCGCTCGCGGCGCGCCTGAGGCCCAGGGTGCCGTCACCGCCGGGCCGCAGGGTGACGCGGGTGGCGTTCGGCGCGGGCCAGTCCGCCTGGGTGATCCACTGGTTGGGGCCGATCTCGACGTCCGCGCGGGGCTCGCGCAGGATGCCGTTGCGGACGCCGTGCAGTTCGTGGTCGAACCAGCGGTGCAGGGTCCGGATCCAGGTCTCGCGGCGGAAGTCGAACGGGTCGATGTGGCCGTACTGGGCGACCCACACCTTGCGTGGGACGTTCCGGGCGGCCAGGCCCTTCCACCACAGCGAGAAGTGGTCGGGCTTGACGTTGAGGTCGTTGACGGTGTGGATCGCGAACACGCTGGCGCGCACGTTGTCGAGGTCGCCGACGGTGCCCGCCCGGTAGTTCGTCTCCGCCCAGTACCGGTTGTAGTTGCCGGTGGCGTCGTCCTCACCGGCGTCCATCGCGGCGCGGACGGGGGCGCACTTGGCCGCCGGGTCGGTGTCGACGTAGTCGGCCAGCCACGGCTGCTCGTCGTTCCAGTACTTGACCCCGTTCATGCGGCTGTAGTTGTACCAGCCGCTGATGGCCGAGATCGGGACGATGGTCTTCAGGCCCTTGACGCCGGTGGCGGCGACCCCGTTGGCGAGGGTGCCGTCGTAGGACTTGCCGATCATCCCGGCGGCCCCGGTCGTCCAGGTGGCGCGGACGGGGGAGCCGTCCGGCCGGTACGCCTTCGCCCGCCCGTTGAGCCAGTCGATGACGGCCTTGCCGCCGAGCACGTCGGGCCGCCCGCCGCTGGTGGGGCAGCCGTCGGAGCGCGTCGTGCCGACCATGTCCACGGCCAGGAACGCGTAGCCGCGCGGCACGAAGTAGTTGTCGTAGAACAGCGGGAACTTGATCGGGTTCCCGTTGGCGTCGTACCGCTTGCGCTCGCTCTCGTTGCCGCGCCCGGCGTTGTCGTAGTACGGGCTCTCGTCGATGATGACGGGCACCTTGAGGCCCCGCGCGGTCTCCTTGGGCCGGATGATGTCCACGTTCACCCGGTCGCGGCGGCCGTCCCCGTCGCTGTCGACGGGGGACTCGACCAGCACGCGCTCGCGGATGGCGTCCCGGTAGGAGAAGACGGGCTGGGTGACGCCGTCCTTCACCGTGATCCGGGGCGTGCCCCCGGCGTGCGCGACACCGGCGGGGGCGATCAGGGCCGCGCCCGCCAGTACGGCGACCACGGTCCCGCGGGGGGTCGGTCTCAGGGGTCTCCTCGACAAACCACACCTCCAGAGGCGAAAAGTCCTAAGGAGGCACGCTGGTGGACGCGGGGCCGCCGGGCAAGGTGGACGTCCGACGAACTCGGCGCGGTTTTTGGCAATCCTTGTCGTTGCCCGATCCGGCCGGTGCCGCAACCGGGGATCCGCCCCGTCCGATACGCGCTCGGCGTGTACCGGGCGATCACCCGGGCAGCGAGCAGGAGACGGGGGCGCCGGTCACTCCCCCCAAAGCCCGGCGCCCCCTCCCCTCCACCGTACGACCCTTGGCGCGACCAGCCAAAACGGCTCAATACAGTAGACGCCGTGAAGATCATGCCGATGTTGCCGGAACACGCCGACGCGGTCCTCGCCATCTTCGCGGAGGGCATCGAGGGCGGCGACGCCACCTTCGAGACCACCGTGCCCTCGTGGACGGAGTTCTCCGCCGGGAAGCTCGCCGCCCACCGGTTCGTGGCGCGCGACGCCGAGCGGGTCCTCGGCTGGGTGGCGCTGTCGCCGACCTCCTCCCGGGAGGTCTACCGGGGCGTGGCCGAGGTCTCCATCTACGTGGCCGCCGGCGCCCAGGGACGCGGCGTCGGCCGCGCCCTGCTGGGCGCCGTGATCGACTCCTCCGAGCGCGCCGGGCTGTGGACGCTCCAGGCCGGGATCTTCCCCGAGAACACCGCCAGCCTGCGCCTGCACGAGGCGTTCGGGTTCCGGCGGGTCGGCGTGCGCGAACGGCTCGGCCGCCACGACTTCGGCGGCCGGACCCGCTGGCGCGACGTCGTGATCCTGGAGCGCCGCAGCCCCGTCGTCAGCTGACGCGGCGCAGCGCCCGCACGCGCCGGACGACCAGCACGTCCAGCAGCAGCGCGGCGAGCATCGTGATCCCGGCCAGGGGGAACATCAGGCCGAGGGTGAGCATGAGGGCGGCGACCGTCGCGG
>DATADI010000612.1:0-1796 GCA_036258615.1 Thermomonospora sp.
CGCCGAGCGGGAAGAGCGAGGCCAGGGCCGCCGCCGAGGCGGCCAGGGCCCGGACGCCGCGCTGCTCCCAGTCGGGGCCGTACGCGGCGGCCGCGGCCTCTTCCAGCGCCGCCACGAACACCGTCGCCCCCGGAGGCCGCAGGGCGGGATCCTTGGCCATCCCGGCGGCCACCAGCGGGCGCAGCGGCGCGGGCACCGCCTCCACCGGGACCGGGTCCATCAGGTGGCCGCGCATCAGCGCCGCCCGCTCCCCCGCCGCGTACGGGCGACGCCCGGTGACGCACTCGAAGAACACGCACGTGGCGGCGTAGATGTCGGTGGCGGGCATGGGCGGCTGCCCGTCCCACTGCTCGGGGGCCATGTAGGCGGGGGTGCCCGAACGTGAGCCGCCCCCGTCGAGCGCGGCGGCGATCCCGAAGTCGATGAGCTTGCTGAGCCCGTCGGCCCGGACGACCACGTTGGCGGGCTTGTAGTCGCGGTGCACCACGCCCACGGCGTGCGCGGCGGCCAGCCCCAGCAGCGAGCCCTTCAGCACCGCCAGCGCCGCCTCGGGGGTCAGGGTGCCGTGCCGGGCCAGGACCTCCTTCAGGGACACCCCGTCGATGGCCTCCATGACCAGCGCGGCGCCCTGCTCGGCGGCCACGAACCGGTAGAGCCGCACCACGTGCGGGTCGGTGACCTTGGCGAGCAGCTGCGCCTCGTCGCGCAGCCGCCGGAGCGCGGCCTCGTCGCCGTCCGCGCGGGCCAGGTACTTGATCGCCACGTGGGAGCCCGACCCGGGATGCCGGGCCAGCACCACCCGGCCCTGCGCCCCGGCCCCCAGCTCCCTGATCTCCTCGAACTCCGCCAGGCGCCAGACGTCCGAGGGCATCACGACCTCCTCGGGGCGGGAGTCCCGGACACCAGCGCGGCGAACTCCGGCCGCAGCACGTCGCGGACCCGGTCCAGCGGCACGGTGAGCGTCTCCATGGGGCAGAACTCCGACTGCCCCTGGGTGAAGACGGTGAACGTCAGGCCCGCCTGCGTGATGCCCAGGTCGGCGGGCCGGTCCCCGATCTGGCTCTGGCCGACCTGGAGCAGGTCGGCGGGCCGCAGCCGGGCGGGCACGCGGCACTCGCCGGCCGGGTCGGGCGTCGGGGCGGGCTTGGGCACGCGCGCCCACAGACCGGCCAGCCCCGCCGGGGTCAGCGCGGCGGGCTTCAGCATCTCCGCCGGTCCCAGCACCCGGCCCGTGTCCAGGGCGACGGTGACGGTGATCGTCCAGTCGTTCACGAAGTCGCTGTTGCAGACCCAGCCCGCGCGCAGCTCGTACCGGACGGACACCAGCCGGGAGGTGCGCAGCCCGGGGAACGCCCGCGACGCCAGGGACGCCCCGTCGCACTGGATGCCGGGCCTGCCCATCTCGGGGTTCTGCCGGACGACCCGGTGGGCGGCCTCGGCCGCCTGGTCGAGCGGGGCGCGCAGGGCGGCGTTGATCCGCCGCTCGACCGCCGGGTCGGTGTGCCCGGACACCCGCAGGTAGCGGGCCCCCCGGATGATGAAGCGCCGCCCGCCGGGGACCTGCAGGGTGCGGTCGTCCAGGGCCGCCGAGGCGAGCCGGACGTTCTGCGGCACCGGCGGAGACGGCCCGTCGTCACCGTTGGTGACCACCGCGACGCCGGTGCCCGCGCCGACCGCCAGCGCGGTCCCCGCCACCGCCAGGGTGACCTTCGCGCCCGTCGCGGCGAGCAGGCCCGTCCCGGCGGCGGTCCCCGCCACCGCAGAACCGCCCGCCGCGCCCCCGGCGGCCATCGAGG
>DATADI010000613.1:0-21981 GCA_036258615.1 Thermomonospora sp.
CGTCCAGCAGCAGCACGTTGCCGCCCTGCTTGAGGGTGAGCGCCAGGTTCAGCCGGTTGCGCTCGCCGCCGGACAGCACGCCGGACGGCTTCTGCTGGTCGGGGCCCTTGAAGCCGAACGCCGCGACGTACGCCCGCGAGGGCATCTCCACCTGGCCGACCTTGATGTGGTCGAGCCCGTCGGAGACGACCTCCCAGACGGTGCGCTTGGGGTCGATGCCCGCCCGCGACTGGTCGACGTAGGAGATCTGGACCGTGTCGCCGACCTTGAGCGCGCCGCCGTCGGGGCCCTCCTCACCGACGATCATGCGGAACAGCGTGGTCTTGCCGACGCCGTTCGGGCCGATGATGCCGACGATGCCGTTCGGGGGCAGGTTGAACGACAGGTTCTCCATCAGGACCCGGTCGCCGAAGCCCTTGGTGAGCCCGTCGGCCTGGATGACGGTGGTGCCCAGGCGGGGGCCCGGCGGGATCTGGATCTCCTCGAAGTCCAGCTTGCGGGTCTTGGCCGCCTCGGCCGCCATCTCCTCGTACCGCTCCAGGCGGGCCTTGCTCTTGGTCTGCCGCGCCTTGGGGTTGGAGCGGACCCACTCCAGTTCCTCCTGGAGGCGCTTCTTGCGCTTGGCGTCCTTGTTGCCCTCGACCTTGAGCCGCTCGGCCTTCTTCTCCAGGTACGTGGAGTAGTTGCCCTCGTAGGGGTAGCAACGGCCCCGGTCCAGCTCCAGGATCCAGGTGGCGACGTTGTCGAGGAAGTACCGGTCGTGGGTGACGGCCAGGACGGTGCCCTCGTACTTCTCCAGGTACTGCTCCAGCCACTGCACGCTCTCGGCGTCCAGGTGGTTGGTGGGCTCGTCGAGCAGCAGCAGGTCGGGCGCCTCCAGCAGCAGTTTGCACAGAGCCACTCGGCGCCGCTCACCGCCGGAGAGCTTCGTCACCTCGGCGTCGGGCGGCGGACAGCGCAGCGCGTCCATCGCCTGTTCGAGCTGGCTGTCGAGGTCCCAGGCGTTGCGGTGGTCGAGCTGCTCCTGGAGCTTGCCCATCTGCTCCATCAGCTCGTCCGAATAGTCGGTCGCCATCTTCTCGGCGATCTCGTTGTACCGGTCGAGCAGCGCCTTGGTCTCCCGGACGCCCTCCTCGACGTTGCCCAGTACGGTCTTGTCCTCGTTGAGCGGGGGCTCCTGCTGCAGCATGCCCACGGTGAAACCGGGCATGAGGCGGGCCTCGCCGTTGGACGGCTGCTCCAGACCGGCCATCATCCGCAGCAGCGTGGACTTGCCCGTCCCGTTGGGGCCCAGCACGCCGATCTTCGCCCCGGGCAGGAAGTGCAGGGTGACGTCGTCGAGGACGACCTTGTCGCCATGCGCCTTGCGCACGCGCTGCATCGTGTAGATGTACTCCGGCATGCCTCAAAGCCTATGGGGTTGCGGCCACCACTCGTTGCACCTCCGGCGACCCCATCGGTCCCCTCGTTCCCAGGAGCACCCGGCGGTGCACCGTGTCGCCCCGGGGTCAGACCTCGGGGGCGCGGGGATCGTCCAGGGCGGGCAGGCACACGCGGTCGCGGCCGGACTCCTTGGCGCGGTACAGGGCGAGGTCGGCGGCGGCCAGCAGCTCGATCAGGTCCTGGCCGTGGGTGCGCAGGAGGGAGACTCCCACGGAGATGGTCACGCCGACGGTGCCCTCCTCGGCGGGGATGGTCAGGCGGCGCACCCGGCCGCGCAGCCGTTCGGCGACGCGACACGCCTCCACGGTGTCGGCTCCGGGGAGCAGCACGACGAACTCCTCACCGCCGAACCTTCCCACCACGTCGTAGTCGCGGAGCTGACTGCACAACGTGGCGGCCACCCCGATGAGGACCTGGTCGCCGACGAGGTGGCCGTGGGTGTCGTTGACGCGCTTGAAGTAGTCGATGTCGATCAGGAGGAGCGCCAGCGGCTCGTGGGTGCGGTGCGCGCGGCCCAGCTCGGTGTCCGCCTCCCGCTGCCACGCGGCGGCGTTGAGGAGCCCGGTCTTGGCGTCGGTACGGGCGGCGGCCTGGAGCTGCTGGTGCATCAGGCTGCGCTGCAGGAGGACGACCGGCGGCAGCGCCAGCAGCAGCAGCCCCAGCGACAGGGTGCTGGTGATCGCCACGACGACCCCCACGCACAGCTCCACCACGTCCAGCAGCAGGCTCTCGCGCGTCCACAGCACGTCCCGCCAGCGGCTCTCCGGGTTGGCCGCGTGCGCCGCGATCGCCACCAGGGAGGTGTTGAGCACGGTGAACAGGGCCGCGCAGCCGACCGCGACCGGGACGCCCGGACAGACGTCGATCACCCACACCGGTGGGCCCTCCAGGGGCTCCGGGACGACCAGGTGGAAGACCGTCGAGGCGCAGGCGCCCGCGAGACCGAACGCCGAGGCCACCAGCACCCGCCGGTACAGCAGGGTCCGCCGGACCCGGAACTGCAACAGCGCCTGCATGGGGATCGGCACCAGCAGCGCGTACACCGGCGGCAGCAGCAGCGCCACCGGCAGCCACCACGCCGACAGCAGGTCCCGCGCCACCCCCGCCGGCATGCCGAGCCGCCGGGACACCTCGATGCAGACCACCCCGCACGCCAGCAGCGCGCCGAAGGTCAGCACCTCCTCGGCCCGGAAGGGGGTCCGGACCAGCCCGTCGACGGTCAGCGCCGTGTAGAGCACGACGACCGCGACCACGTAGACCGCCAGCAGCGAAGGCCGGACGAGCCAGCGCCAGGTCCGGACCGCCAGCTCCCCTCGGTCCTCGGCGGACGACTGCACTGCCGTCATCCTTCCCCCTAATACATCACGTTGTGTAACACGATAGTTGCAACGTGTGCGACGCGGGCCCGAAACCGAAACTTCCTCAACGCACCGGCCCCAGGGAACCCCCTTCTTCCCCGCCCGGCGGACGGTCGCACCCCGGCGCGTGGACGGTTGTCCACAGTCCACGGCCCTTCTTCCCGGCCGCTCGCCGCTCCGCCACCGTGGACCTGGTACGACGACGACCCCGAACGGAGGACCGATCATGAACGAGGCCCAGATCACCGTCATCGGCTGGCTCGCCCAGGACCCCTTCTTCACGATGACGGCCAACGGCACGCCCTTCCTGGCCCTGCGGGTCGGCTGCACCCCGCGCCGCTACGACCGCCAGAGCGGGCAGTGGCAGGACCTGGAGTCGATGTTCCTCACCGTCAACTGCTGGCGCGGCCTGGCCGAGAACGTCAACGCCAGCGACATGAAACGCGGCGAGCCCGTCGTGGTCACCGGCCGCCTGAGACTCCGCGAGTACGTCAAGGACGGCCGGCTGCGGTTCTCCGCCGAGGTCGAGGCCACCACGGTCGGCCACGACCTCAGCCGCGGCAGCGCCCAGTTCCGCCGCGTCCAGCGCGGCACCATGACCGAGGAGGACCGCCAGGAGGCCCGCGAGCTCACCGACCAGTGGTCCCTGACCGCCGACGACCCCGACACCGACCCGACCCCCGGCCCCGAGCCCGCCCCCGACACCTCACCGGCCCCCGCCGAGGACGACCTCGCCCTCCAACCCCAGGCCGCCTGACCACCCCACCCCAGGCCGGACGGACGCCCAGGGCCCCACGCCTGAACGATCGCTCCGGGCGTGGGCCCGTCCGGGTGATGGGGGCGTGGGTCAGGGGGTGTTGTCGAGGAGCTCGTTGGCGGTGGTGCGGAAGCGGGCGTAGGTCTGGAGTTCGTCGGCGACGGGGTAGAGGACCTTCTGCTCGGTGACCTCGGTGATGCGTTCGCGCATGTGGAAGGTCATGCGCTCGCCGTGGCGGGCCGAGGACATGGCGACCACGTTGCGGCAGGCCGAGGAGGTGAGGGCGCCCATGCCCAGGACGCAGGCCAGCAGGACGGCCACGTACGGGATGAGGCCGGGGTCGCCGATGAGGTCGGGGGCGTCGGTGCTGACCTCGAAGACGCCGTAGGCGACCAGGAGGCCGATCCAGGCGACGGCCAGGGCGGCGACCAGGACGAGGAAGTACTGCCAGGTCTTCACCAGCCACCACCAGCGGGGCACCTGGTTGAAGGCGGGCAGGGCGTCCTTGAGGGAGTCGCCGAGGGCCTCGGGCAGCTCGGCGGCGTGGGAGCGGGCGGCGCCGCGGACCGCGCGGGCCCACGACTCGGGCAGGTCGGCGGTGACGCCGTCGGTGATGCCGTGCAGGGCGGTGTCGACGTCGCCCTGCTGGGCGCCGACCGGGCCGGTGAAGGCGCCGCGCAGTTCCTCGCGCAGCTCGGTGAGGCGCATCTTGCGGAGCGGGTCGCTGCGCAGCCGGGCGGCGATCCGGGCGACGGGCCAGCCGACGTAGTCGACGGCGCGCAGCTCGTACGCGCTCTCCATCGCCTCGGCGACGGCGGGGGCGCCGGCGGCGTCGGTGAGGGCCTGCACCAGCTCGGCGGCGCGCCGCTCGTCGATCGCCGAGGGCGGTTCGGCGGTGGCGCGGTAGTCGGCGAACCGCACGACCAGCTTGTCGATGTCGGCGACGAGCCGTTCGGTGCGGGCGCGGCGGGCGGCGACGGTGTCGACGAGGACCTCGCGCAGCCCGTCGACCCCGCCCGGGGCGACCGTGGAGGTGGTGAGGATGCGCGGGTCGGCCAGGCCCTCGGCCTCCAGCAGGCGGCGCAGGTCGGAGACGCAGTCGTCGACCTCCTCCGGCTGGAGGCGGTCGACCTGGTTGAGGACGATCAGGGTGACGGCCGCGTGCCGGGCGAACGGGACGATGTAGTTGCGGTGCAGGGCGGCGTCGGCGTACTTCTGCGGGTCCACCACCCACACCAGCAGGTCGGCGACGGTGACGAACCGGTCGACCTCGGCGCGGTGGACAGCCTGGATGGAGTCGTGGTCGGGCAGGTCCAGCAGCACCAGGCCCTGCAGGGACCCGGGGTCGGGGCGGCCGGCGCCCTCCGGCTCCAGTGCGCTGGCGCGGGCGTACCGGTGGCGCTTGTCGACGTCCAGCCAGTCCAGCAGCGGCCCGGCGCCGTCCAGGCCCCACACGCAGGCGTGCGCCTTGGAGGTCATCGGGCGGCGCACGCCGACGGGCGACAGGTCCAGCCCGCACACGGCGTTGAACAGCGACGACTTGCCGCTGCCGGTGCCGCCCGCGAGGGTCACCACGGTGTGGTCGCCCGACAGCCGCAGGCGCTCTCCGGCCCGGGTGAGCAGCGCGGTGGTCTCCTCCACCAGCGCGGGGTCGATGCGCCCCTCGCCGAGTTCGACCAGCCGTTGCAGCCCGTCCAGCCGGGTCGCGAGGGTGCGGGCGGCGGCGGGCCGGTCCTCCTGCCCGGCGGCAGGCTCCTCGGTGACCGCCGGGGTGGTCGTGGTCATCTGGTTCAACTGCCGACCTCTAGGGTGTCCGGGGCCGTCCCGACGGGCCCGCCGGGCGGGCCGCCGTCAGGAAGGCGCGGCCGGGACGGGCGGTCATCGGGCGACCTCTAGGTTGTAGGTGGCCTGGTAGAGCTGGACGGCGGCGGTCTCGTCCGGGATGCCCGCCGCGTCCAGCGCCTGACCGTAGCGGATGGCCTCCTCGTCGAACAGCATGCCGATCCGGCTGCGCAGGTCGGCACGGGCCTTGGCGCCCATGCCGCGCAGCGACTCGGCCCCGAACAGCGCCTTGAGCAGCCGCTGCGGGACCGCGCTGGTGCCGCCCTCGACGGCCACGTCGGCGGTGCCGTACCCGAGCAGGCCGATCATCAGGACGAGGGACAGCGCCTCCTCGTCGAAGGTGACCAGCTTGGCGACCGAGCGCTTGGTGACACCCTCGGTGCGGACCAGCTCCAGCACGTGGTCCTGCCAGGAGCTGACGGCGCGGGTGACCCGGCGGGGCAGCTCCGGGGAGACCCCGCCGAGGGAGGCGGCGGGACCGGCCAGCAGCTGGCCGCCCGCCGGATGGGCGCGCCAGCGGGCCAGCACCTCCTCGCCGGCGTGCTCGGCGGCGGCCAGGATCAGCGACTCCAGGCCCGCGCGCAGGGCGCTCTTGAGGGCCCGCAGCCGGGTGGGGTTGCGGCGGCGCCGGCTGGCCTTGCGGCCCGCCCGGCCGCGCTGGACGCGCAGCGAGCGCAGCAGGTCGCCGGTGCCCGCGAAGTCCTGCCAGCGGGCCAGCACCTCGCCGCGCAGCAGCGAGCCGTTGCGGGTGGCCTCGTCGAGTTCGGCCAGCGCGGTGGCGTAGGCGGCCTCGACCTCCTCGCGCAGCACGGTGCGGACCTCGACCTGCGCCTCGACCTGCTTGGCCAGCTCGGGCACCCGGGTGCGGAAGCTGTCGAGGACCCCGCCGAAGGTGTCGCGGATGACCTGGGAGCGGCGGTCGTGGTTCTCGGCCAGCTCCAGCAGCCAGGTGCGGATCTCCTCGGCGGCCTCCTCGGGCAGGCGGCTCTGCTCGATCCGGGTCTCCGGGATGGTGAACCGGCGGGCGTCGCCGACGCCGTGCTCCTCCAGCATCTCGGCGAAGTGGTCGACGACCTCCGACCCGGCGCCCTGCGGCACGCGGGACAGCACGACGCCGAGGGTGGCGCCCTGCTCCTTGGCGCGCTGGAGCATCTGCCACACCTGGGCGTCGGCGTACCGTGCGGCGGTGGTGACGCACAGCCACAGGTCCGCGGCGGCCATCAGCTTGGTGGCGAACTCGTAGTGGTCCTCGAAGACCGAGTCGAAGTCGGGGCTGTCCAGCAGCGCCAGGCCCTCGGGGAGCTGGTCGCTGCCGATGATGACCAGCTGGTCACCGGCGATGGCGTCCGGCGCGGGCCCGGGGACCCGGCCCATGTCGGGCAGCAGCGGCCCCTTGAGGAACCACTCGGTGTGGTCGGGGTGGCACACCAGGATCGGGCTGCTGGTGGTGGGGCGCAGCACGCCGGTGGCGCTGACCCGGGATCCGACCAGCGTGTTGACCAGTGTGGACTTGCCCGCCCCGGTGGACCCGCCGAGCACCACCAGCATCGGGGCGCTCCGGCCGCGGATCCGCGGCAGCACGTAGTCGTCGAGCTGGCTGCGGATCTCCGCCTGGGCGGCGCGGGCCTCCTCGACCCCGGGCACATCCAGCACGAACCGGACCTCGCCGACCTGGTCGCGCAGCTCGGTCAGCACCCGGGCGAGGTCGACCTCGCGTTCGGGGTCGTCGGTCACCCCGGTGACCGGCGCGCCCTCCGGGGCCCCGGCGCCCGCGGCGGGCTCGGCGGGCGTGGCCGCGGAGCCCGGACCGTCGTGCACCGCGCTCTGCTCTGCTGGGGATGTCACGGAGCCCGTCCCCTATCTCCATGCCGATCTGCCGGGGATGCCACGGAGCCCGCCTCGGTGGCCAGGTAGTCCGCTCGTATCATGTCGATCTCTCGCGCAACGTCCACCACGTCGCCCACGACGACGATCGCCGGTGGCCGCACGCCGGCGGCGGCCATCGCGTCCACCACCGTCCCGAGCGTCGCCGTGAGGACCCGCTGATCCGGAAGCGTACCGTCCTGGATCACGGCGACGGGCGTGCCGGACGACCGACCATAACGCATCAGCGCCTCGGCGATGAGGCCCATCCGTTCGACCGCCATGAGCAGCACCAAGGTACCGTGCGCGCGGCCCAGCGCCGGCCAGTCGACGGTGGACGCGGGGTGGTCCGGGGGGACGTGCGCGGACACCACGTGGAACTCCTGGGCGACCCCGCGGTGGGTGACCGGGATGCCCGCGGCGGACGGCACCGCGACGGCGCTGGTGATGCCGGGGACCACGGTCACCGGGATCCCGTGGCGGGCGCAGTGCAGGACCTCCTCGGCCCCGCGCCCGAACACGAACGGGTCGCCGCCCTTGAGCCGCACCACGAACCTGCCCGCGCGGGCGTGCTCGACCAGGTAGTCGTTGATCCGCTCCTGGGTGACGGTCCGGCCGTACGGGATTTTGGCGGCGTCGATCACCTCGACGTCGGCGGGCAGCTCGTCCAGCAGCAGCCGGGGCGCGAGCCGGTCGGTGACCACCACGTCGGCCTGGGCGAGCAGCTGCCGCCCCCGCACGGTGATCAGGCCGGGGTCGCCGGGACCGCCGCCGACCAGGGCGACGCCGGCGGGCTTGGCGCGCGAGTGCCGCGCCTCGAGGGTGGCGTCGCGCAGGCCGTCGACCACGGCGTCGCGGATCCCGGCCGCGCGGCGCGGGTCGCCCCCGGCCAGGACGCCCACGGTGGTCTCGCCCACCTGGCCGCTGGCGGGGGTCCAGGCGGCGGACGCCTCGGCGTCGTCGGCCCGCACGCACCAGATCCGGGCGGCCTCGGCCGCGGCGGCGACCGCCGCGTTCACCTTGGGGTCGTCGGAGACGGCCTGCACCAGCCAGGCGCCGTCGAGGTCGCCCTCCCGGTACGGCCGCCGTTCCCAGGTCAGCCGCCCGGCCGCGACCAGGTCGTCCAGGGACGGGGTCACCTCGGGGGCGACCAGCGTCACCTCCGCGCCGGCCGCCAGGAGGGCGGGGACACGGCGCTGGGCGACCCGGCCGCCGCCCACGACGACGACACGGCGCCCGCGCAGGCGCAGGCCAAGCAGGTACGGCGGCACGGTGCTCTCTCGATCGGGGCGTTCTCGACGACCAGGGTAAGAGGTGACGGGCATGTCTGTTTGACGACCAAAGGTACTCGGGTTCACGGGTGGATGGAGAGTGCTCGATCCCAGTCGATAGCTATGCGTGACACTTGGACGATCACTGGCTCCTGCTCTTGTCGCTGACACCGGCGGAGTCGAACGTGGCGACCTCGTGGAGGACGCGGACGGCGCTCTGCACGAGGGGCAGCGCCAGGAGGGCCCCGGTGCCCTCGCCGAGCCGCAGCTCCAGATCGACCAGCGGACGCAGCCCCAGGTGTTCCACGGTAGCGGCGTGCCCGGGCTCGGCCGAACGGTGACCCGCCACACACGCCCCGAGCGCCTCCGGGCACAGCGCAGCCGCCACCAGCGCCGCCGCCCCGGCGATCACCCCGTCCAGCACCACCGGCACCCGGCAGGCCGCCGCCCCGAGGATGAACCCGGCCAGCGCCGCGTGCTCCAGCCCCCCGACCGCCGCCAGCACCCCCATCGGATCGGCCGCCCCGGAACCCCCCGCCCCCGCCGAAGCCCTGTCCGACGGGGTCGCCGTGTCTGACGGCGTTTCTGGGAAGAGTGCGGTTGGGGTGGGGAGGAGGGCGTGGTGGGTGAGGGCGGTGCGGACAATGTCGATCTTGTGGCGGTGGGTGGCGTCGTCGATGCCGGTGCCGCGGCCGGTGACCCGTTCGGGGGGCAGGCCGGTGAAGGCGGCGACCAGGGCGGCCGAGGCGGTGGTGTTGGCGATGCCCATGTCGCCGGTGATGAGGCAGCGGTTGCCGGCGGCGACCAGGTCGCGGGCGACCTCGATGCCGGTCTCGACGGCGCGGCGGGCCTGGTCGGGGGTCATCGCGGGGCCGGTGGTCAGGTCGGCCGTGCCGGGGGCGATCTTGCGGGGCAGCAGGCCGGAAGCGGGGGCCAGCGGGGCGGCGACGCCGACGTCCACGACGGTGACCTCGGCGCCGACCTGGGCGGCGAAGGCGTTGACGACCGCGCCGCCGGCCAGGAAGTTGGCGACCATCTGGGCCGTGACCTCCTGGGGCCACGGGGAGACGCCCCGGGCGTGGACGCCGTGGTCGGCGGCGAAGATCGCGACGGCGGCGGGTTCGGGGATCGGCGGGGGGCAGGTCCCGGCGAGTCCGGCGAGGCGGACCGACAGTTCCTCCAGGACGCCGAGGGCTCCGGGCGGCTTGGTCAGCCGGGCCTGGAGGTCGCGTGCCTCGTTCATGGCGGCCTCGTCGAGCGGGCGGACGGCGGCGACGGTCTCCTCGATCAGATCCACGGGCACCTCTCCGGGCAGGCCGCGACGGCCGTAGGACTCCTGGTGGACGGCCCAGGCCAGCGGGCGGCGGCGCGCCCAGCCGGTCAGGGCGAGCTGGGGGGCGGGCGGGAACGCGCCGACGTGCCCGACGCACAGGTAGGCCACGACCTCGACGTGGCCGGGGAGCCCGAGTTCGGCGGCCAGTTCGCGTTCGTCGAAGAAGCTGACCCAGCCGACGCCGAGTCCCTCGGCGCGGGCGGCCAGCCAGAGGTTCTGCACCGCGCAGGCCACCGAGGAGGGGCTGGTGCCCGGCTGGGCGTGGCGGCCCAGCGGGGAGCGCCCGCCCCGGGTGGGGTCGCAGGTGACGGCGATGTTGACCGGGGCCTCGCGGATCGCCTCGACCTTGAGCCCGTCGAACCGGTCGCGGCGGGCGGCCGACAGGGTGCGGGCGTACGCCTGCCGCTGTGCCTCGGCGAGGGCGCGGATCCGGTCCCGGCGGGCCGGGTCGCGGATGATCAGGAAGTCCCAGGGCTGGGTCAGGCCGACCGAGGGGGCCTGGTGGGCGGCCTGCAGGACGCGGGTGAGGACGGCGTCGTCGACCGGGTCGGGCAGGAAGCCGTCGCGGATGTCCCGCCGTTCGGCGATCACCCGGTAGACCGCCTCGCGGGCGGCGGGGTCAGCGGCCCAGCTCATCCAGCGCCTCCAGGAGCGTGTCGTCGGCGGCCCGGTCCCGGACGGCGATCCGCAGCCAGTCGGGTCCCAGCCCGGGGAACGTGTCGCCGCGCCGTACCGCGAAGCCCCGGGCCCGCAGGCGTTCGCGCAGCAGGTGGGCGCCCGGCGTGTGGACGCACAGGAACGACGCGCGGGCCCCGGGGACGACGGTGAGGCCGCGCAGGGTGAGTTCGGCGGCGAACCGGTCGCGTTCGGCGGCCATCGCGCGGGCCCACGCGTCGGCCTCGGCCAGGGCGGACGGCTCGCAGCACGCCTCGATCGCGACGAGGGCGGGGGTGGACACCGCCCACAGCGGCTGCGCCTCGGCCAGTGCGGCGATCAGGGAGGGTTCGGCGAGGACGTATCCGGCGCGCAGCCCGGCCAGCCCCCAGGTCTTGGTGAGGCTGCGCAGCACGACCAGGCCGGGGAGGGCGGTGTCCGCCAGGCTGTCCGGTTCGCCGGGGACGCAGTCCATGAACGCCTCGTCCACGACGACGGTGCGGCCGGGCCGGGTGAGCGCGGCGATCTCGGCGGCCGGGTGCAGCACCGAGGTCGGGTTGGTGGGGTTGCCGATCATGACGAGGTCGGCGTCGGCGGGGACCAGGCCGGGGTCGAGCTTGAACTCCCCGCCCAGGACGGCCCGGCCGACCGGGTGCCCGGCGGCCCGCAGCGCCGCCTCCGGCTCGGTGAACTGGGGGTGGACCACGACCGCGCGGCGCGGGGCCAGCGCGCGGGCGAGCAGCACGAACGCCTCGGCGGCCCCGGCGGTCAGCAGCACCTCCGCCGGGTCCCTGCCGTGCCTGCGGGCGACGGCGTCCCGCGCCCTGGTGGCGTCGGGGTAGGCGGCCAGGTCGGCGACGGAACGGCGCAGCCGGTCGGCCAGCCACTCCGGCGGCGTGCCGCCCCGGACGTTCACCGCGAAGTCGGCCAGGCCGCCACCGACCTCGGCGTCCCCGTGGTGGCGCAGGTCAGTGTCCATGGCCGTGCCCGTGGCCGTGCCCCGGGTCGTCGGGGTGGTGGTGCGGGGTCTGGGGGGCGCCGACGCGGTCCTCGAAGCCGGGCAGGGCGATCCGGTAGACGCAGGTGTCGCAGTTCATCCGGATGTCCCCGGCCAGCGCCTCCTCGTACCGTTCGGCGACCAGGTCGGCGAGGCCGTCGCAGTCGCCGATGACCTCGGCGTACCGGACGTCCAGTTCGGGGTGCTCGGCGGCGTACGCGCGCGCCTCGGCCACGACCCGGTCGGGCAGCACCCCGGGGAACAGGAAGTACGGCAGCACCACGACGCGGCGGGCGCCCAGGCGGCGGCAGCGTTCCAGGCCCTCGGCCACGCCGGGGCGGGCCAGCGACACGAACGCCGGTTCCACCCCGGCCAGGTCGCGGCCCTCCCAGAACAGCCGGGCGACCTTGTGGACCTCGGCGTTGGCGTCGGGGTCGGTGGAGCCGCGCCCGACCAGCAGGACCGCCGCGTCCTCCCCCGGCGCGAGCACCGCCCGCAGCCGCTCCTCCAGCAGGGCCAGCAGCGTCGGGTGGGGGCCGAGGGGCCGCCCGTAGACGTACGACAGGCCGGGGTGGCGGACCTGCTCGCGGGCCATGGCCCCGGGGATGTCGCCCTTGCCGTGCCCGGCGGCGACCAGGACGATCGGGACGGCGGCGATCCGGCGGTGGCCCCGGGCGTACAGGTCGGCGACGGCCTCGGTCAGCGGCGGCGGGGACAGCTCGATGAACCCGCCCGCGACGTCCACGGGCAGGCGGCCGGCCAGCCGTTCCACGAACTTCCCGAACTCGGCGACGCCCGTGTCGTCCCGGGTGCCGTGGCCGACCAGCAGCAGCGGCGGCTTCACAGTGCTCCTCACAGCTCGTGGTACAGCAGCGCGTTGACGGCGGCGGCGGCGACGGCCGAGCCGCCCTTCTCGGAGACGTTGCTGAGCTGTGGCAGGCCGCTGTCGCGCAGCGCCTGCTTGGACTCGGCGGCCCCGACGAACCCCACCGGCAGCCCGATCACCAGCGCGGGCCGGACGTCCAGCTTGATGATCTCCTCCAGCGCCGTCGGGGCGCACCCGACGACCCAGACCGCGCCCGGCCCGACCTCGGAGTACGACAGCCGGACGGCGGCGGCCGAGCGGGTGATCCCGGCGGCCTTGGCCATCCGGGCGGCGGCGGGGTCGCCGACATGGCAGAGCGTCTCGCGGGCGGTGATCCCGGCGGCGACCATGCCGACGTCGGCGACCACCGGGACCCCGGCGCGCAGCGCGGCCAGGCCCCGTTCCAGGTGGGCCTCGTCGGTGACCAGGTCGACGGCGTACTCCAGGTCGGCGCTGGCGTGGATGACCCGTTCGGCGACGGCCCGCCACAGCGGCGGCATCGGCGACAGGTCCACGCGGGAGCGCAGGATCTCGTACGACCGCACCTCGATCGGGTGGGGCTGGCGGCTTGTCATCACTCTCCTCGACGGGACCCGGCGGCGTCGATCACGTCGATCACGTCGATCGCGTCGGCCGGGCAGATCTCCACGCACTCCAGGCAGCCGGTGCAGCGGTCGGCCAGCACCGTCAGGGGGGTGCCGTGCGGGCGGATGGCGCGCTCGGGGCAGGTGAGCAGGCAGGCCCCGCAGCCCTGGCAGCGCTCGGTGACGACGGTGGTCAGGCCCATCGGTACCCCCTCGGGGTCACGAAACGACCCGCGACCGTCCGGCTGCGGCTGGAGCCGACCAGGACGACGGTGAACATGTCGACCACCGCCGGGTCCGTCTCCCCGAGCGTGGTGACGGTCACGGCCTGGTCGGGACGGCCGGCGTTGCGGACGATCCCGACCGGCGTTCCGGGCGGCCGGTGGTCGGCGAGCATCGCCAGGGCCTTGGGGAGCTGCCAGTCCCGGGCCCTGCTGCGGGGGTTGTAGAAGCAGACGGTGAAGTCGCCCTCGGCCGCCGCGCGGATCCGGCGCTCGATGGCCTCCCACGGCGTGTGCAGGTCGGACAGGGAGATGTAGGCGTGGTCGTGGCCGAGCGGCGCGCCGAGCAGGTTCGCCGCGGCGACGGCGGCGGTGATGCCGGGCACTCCCTCGACCTCGATGTCGTCCCCGGCGAACTCCAGGGCGGGGCTGGCCATGGCGTAGATCCCGGCGTCGCCGGAGCCGATCAGCGCGACCGCGTGGCCCCGCTCGGCCTCCTGCACGGCGGTACGGGCGCGGGCCTCCTCCTGGCCGAGGCCGCTGGCCAGGACGCGGGTGCCCGGCCGCAGCAGGTCGCGGACCTGCTCGACGTACTGGTCCAGGCCCACGACGACCGACGCCCGGCGGAGCGCGGCGACCGCGCGGGGGGTGAGCAGGTCGCGGGCGCCGGGCCCGAGGCCGATGATCGCGAGCCTGCCCCTGGGGGCCAGCCGGGCGACGGCGACGGTGGCGTTGGCGGTCTTGCGCTTGGTCACGACCAGGGTGGCGGCCCGGCCGTGCGAGCGCGCGGTGTGCAGCGCGGCGGCCTCGGCGACGCTCGGCGTCCCGACCTCGGCCCGGACGGTCTCGGACGGGTTGGGGACGTCCACGGCGGCCAGCACGGACGCCGGGTGCGTCACGACCTCCCAGCCCCGCTCGCGCGCCGCCACGAGGATGCCCTCCTCGTCGGCCTTGAGGTCCACGGTCGCCACGCACCGCACCGACGCCGGGGACAGGCCCGCCTCCTCCAGCGCCACGTCGACCAGCCCGCCGACCTCCTCGGCGGTCACCCCGCGCGCCGACCCGACCCCGACCACCAGCGACGGCGGCCGGTACACCAGCACACCATCGTCCGTCCCCGCGTCCAGCTCGCCCACCAAGGCGTCCCCCGAACGACCGGCCACGGCGTCCGGCGGCGCGGCGGACGGGCGGCCGGCAGTGGCGCCTGGCGGTGGGGGGATCTCGTCGGTGACGTGGATGGTCAGCGGGCCGTCGGCGTCGGGGGTGACGTTGGGCGGGAGGGGCGGCAGGGGCCAGTCGTCGGCGCCGGTGAGGCGGACGGGGTCGCCGGACAGGACGGCGGCGCCGACACGAGCGAGCATGTCCGGATTGTCCACCGTGAAGCCCAGGTCCGCACCGTAGGAGTCGAGGGCGGTGACGTTGCCCTGGTCGGAGGCGGTGGTGATGACGGGCTCGCAGCCCAGGACGTCGGCCAGGCGGTGGGCGAGGGTGTTGGCGCCGTGGTGGCCGCCGAGCACCGGCACCGCGTACCGCCGGGCCTCGTCCACGCACACCACGGCCGGGTCCTCGGTCTTGTGCTCCAGCAGCGGCGCGAGCACGCGGACGGTCGCGCCGACGGCGAGGAACGCGACGACGGCCTCGCACTCCCGCCAGGCGGCGCGGAGCCCTTCGGCGGCGCGTTCCCCGGTGTAGGGGCGGACCTCGCCGGGCCACGCCTCCGCCAGCGCGGCGGCGGCGGCCCGGCCGGTGGCGGTGGCGGCGACAACGCCGATCATTCGTCGACCTCCGGAAGCCGTGCCAGGACCTGGGGGCGGCGGCTCGGGCGGGCGGCCCGGACCGGCGGGGGCACGGCGTCCCGCTCGCCCCACACGACGAACACCGGGTTGGCGGCGGCCAGCCGGTGGACGTCCCCGGGCAGCGGGGACAGCCGGCTCGCCTGGATCTGGACGGCCTGGGCGGTCAGGCCCCCGGCGGTGAGCGCGTCCATCGCGGGGCGCACCCGTTCCACCGCGGCCAGGGCGACCACGACGCAGCGCAGGGCGCGGGAGGCGCAGGCGCGGACGACCTCGGGGCCTCCCCCGCCGACGAACACCGCGTCGGGTTCGGGCAGGTGGTCCAGCACGGCGGGGGCCTCGCCCCGGGAGACCGCGACCCGCACGCCGTGCGCCCGGACGTTGGCGCGGATGCGGTCGCAGGACTCGGCGTCGCGTTCGACGGCCACGGCGGCGGCCCCGAACCGGGCGCACTCGATGGCGACCGATCCGCTGCCCGCGCCGATGTCCCAGACCATGTCGCCGACGCGCGGCCCCAGCCTGGCGAGGGCGAACGCACGGACCTCCGCCTTGGTCACCACGGAGTTGCGGTGTTCGAAGGCGTCCTCGGGCAGCGCCCACGACGACGGCCCGGGGCGGGCTCCGGCGATCCAGCCGCGCGGCCCGTCGGCCCGCCCGTCGTCCAGGACGAGGACGACGTTCGGGTCGCGCCAGGTGCGGGTGGTGGCCTCGGCGGGGCGGCAGCGGAGGACGCGCTCGTCCGGGCCGCCGAGGTCCTCGCACACCACGAACGAGCGGGGCGACTGCGGGAACAGCGCCCGGCCCAGCTCGGCGGGACCGGCGCCCGGCGCGGTCAGCACGGCGACCTTGGGATGGGCGCGGCAGGCGTTGACGGCCCGCCGCAGGTCCCGGCCGTGCGCGGACACCACCAGGGCGTCGTCCCAGGTCAGTCCGGCACGGGCGAACGCCTGCGCCACCGACGACAGGGCGGGCAGCACCTCGGGCCGGTGACCGCGTTCGCGCAGGGCCCGGACGATGCCGAAGAACCCGGGGTCCCCGCTGGCCAGGACGACCACGTCACCGTCCGCGCCGTCGATCGCGTCCAGGGCCCTGGCCAGGTCGCCCATGACGACCGTGCGGGCCGAGGGCGGCGGGGTGACGGCCGCCAGGTGCCGCGCACCGCCGACCACCAGGGACGCCTCCGCCAGCCGTTCCAGCGCGAGGGGAGGAGGCGGCGACCCGTCGAGCCCGACCACCGTGATCATCGCGCCAGCCGCCCGTACATGCCGATCATGCGCTCCCCGGTGAAGTCGACCAGCACCACCTGGGCGGCCAGTTCTCCTCCGGCCTCCTCGGCGGCGAACCGCTCCAGGACCCCGGCGACCCGGCGGCACAGCTCACGCCCGCAGGGGCCGAGCAGCCCGGCCGCCTCCCACAGCTCGTAGGCGTGCCGGGCGGTGTTGGCGGTGGCGACCTCGGCGGCCAGCTCCGGGGTGCCGCCCATGTCGGTGGTGATCTCGCCGAGCAGTTCGGTGGAGACCCGGGAGCGCGTGTAGTGGGTCATCAGGACCCCGGCGGCGAGCTTGGTCAGCTTGCCGATCATGCCGACGAAGACCACCTGCCGCAGGCCGTGTTCGACGGCGCGGCGCAGCGCGGCCCCGGTGAAGTCGCCGACCACCACGAAGCACACCTCGGGCAGCTTCGGCAGCAGCTTCATGGCGCCCTTCTCGGTGCGCCCGCCGGTGCACAGCACGAGGGTGGTCTCGCCCTGCGCGGCCATCACCGACACGGCCTGCTCGACGCTGGCCCGCCAGGAGGCGGTGGAGAACGGCCGGACGATGCCGGTGGTGCCCAGGATGGAGATGCCGCCGAGGATGCCGAGCCGCTTGTTGGTGGTCTTGCGGGCCATCCGCTCCCCGTCGGGCACCGAGATGACCACCCGGACACCGCGTCCGGTGCGGGGGTCGGCGGGGGCCTCGGGCGGGGCGTCCAGGTCCGTGCCGGTCAGCGCCTCGGCGACGGCGTGGGTGATCATGCGGCGGGGCACCGGGTTGATCGCCGGGCCGCCCAGCTCCAGGCCCAGTCCGGGTTTGGTGACGACGCCGACGCCCTCGCCGCCGTCCAGTTCGACGCCGGGGCCCTCCAGCCAGGACACGTCGGCGGTGACGTGCGCGCCGTGGGTGACGTCGGGGTCGTCGCCCGCGTCCTTGACCACGACCGCTCGGGCCCGGGTCCCGGTCAGGGCGGACTCCTCGACCCGGAACGTCACCCGGTTGCCGGAGGGCAGCGCGATCTGCACGTGGTCGGCGGGCTCGCCGGTGCGCAGCAGGGCGGTGGCGGCCTTGGCGGCGGCCGAGGCGCACGAGCCGGTGGTCCAGCCGGTGCGCAGGGCCCGCTGCCGGACCTTCATGGTGCGCGGCAGGTCGGGTTCCCGCAGTTCCGGGCCTTCGTCGGTCATGGCCGGTGAGCCTTCCGCAGCTCCGCGCGGGCGGTCCGCTCGGCACGCCGGAATCCGTGGAAGTGCCCAGGGTGGTACAGGTGCGAGCGGGTGCCGTCGGCCGACAGGGCGGGCCCGACCAGCACCAGCGTGTGCTTCCACAGCCTGTGCGCCTTGACGGTGTCGGCCAGCTCGCCCAGCGCGCACCGCACGATCAGCTCGTCCGGCCAGGTGCACTGGTAGGCGACGACGCACGGGGTGTCCGGCGGGTAGCCGCCCTCCAGCAGCTCGTCCTGGAGCTGGCGGGAGCGGGCCGCCGACAGGAACAGCGCCATCGTCGTGCCGTGCCGGGCGAACTCGCGGACCTCCTCGCCCGGCGGCATCGGGGTCTTGCCGCCGCCGAGCCGGGTGAGGATCACCGACTGGGCGACCTCGGGGATCGTCAGCTCCCGCTCCACCGCCGCCGCGACCGCGCTGAAGCTGGACACGCCCGGGATCACCTCGGTCGCCAGGCCCATCTCCCGGCACCGGTCCAGCTGTTCCTGCAGCGCCCCCCACAGGCCGGGGTCGCCGGAGTGGATGCGCGCCACGGTCAGCCCCTCGGCCGCCGCCCGCTCGTAGTACGGCAGGACGCCCTCCATCGGGAGCTGCGCCGAGTCGACGATCTCGGCGTCCTGGCGGGCGTGCTGCAGGACGTCGGGATGCACCAGGCTCGCCGCCCAGATCACCACGTCGGCCTCGGCGATGGCCCGCGCCGCCCGGAACGTCAGCAGGTCCGCCGCGCCCGGCCCGGCCCCGACGAAGACGACCCTTCCGGTGCTCACAGCTTGCCTCCTCGGGCGGTACGGGGACTCGGGGCGATCAGCGTGGACAGGTACGGGACCGGCCCGGACAGCTCGCGGGCGGGGCGGACGTCCTCGCCGGGCAGGCCCAGCCGGGCTCCGTAGACCGCGCCGTCCAGCCGACCGGCGGCCTTCAGCGCCTCGGTGACCTCGGCGGCGACCGCCCCGAACTTGTAGGCCACCACCGTGTCGCAGGTCCGCAGCGCCGCCTCGAACCCGGCGACGCCGCCGGTCAGCGGCACCAGCCCGAGGGACTCGGCGCCCTCGGTCAGCACGGTGCCCGACCGGGCGGCCAGGTCCTGCATGGCGGTGACGCCCGGCACCGTCTCCACGGTGACGCCCGGCCGGCGCGACCGGACGGTCTGCGCCAGGTAGGTGAACGTGGAGTACACGTTCGGGTCGCCGATGGTGGCGAACGCGACGGTGCCCGCGCCCTCGTCGAAGGCCCGGACGACCCGGTCGGCCGCCCCGTCCCACGCGGCGGCCCGCCGCGCGGTCACCCCGCCCCGGTCGTTGAGCGCGAACACCACCCGCTCGGCCCGGTCGGTGTACGCCCGGACGACCGACTCGGCGCGCCCCGGCTCGTCCAGCGCCATCACCGGCACGAGGGTCAGGTCGGCGTCCCGCAGGATCCGCACGGCCTTGACCGTCACCAGTTCCGGGTCGCCGGGCCCGACCCCGATCCCGACCAGCCTCACCCGACGTCCCCCCTGTGCTCGTCCTCGCCCGCCACGTCACCGCTGAGCAGCGCGTACATCACCAGGTCGGTGCGAACCCCGCCGGGCAGGATCCCGGCCTCGCGCAGGACGCACTCACGGCGGTATCCGGCCAGTTCGGCGACCCGCTGGGAGGCGTCGTTGCCCACGGCGGCCAGCAGCTCGACCCGGTGCAGCCCCTTGGCGAACGCGAACCGCGACACCGCGCGGACCGCCTCGGTCATCAGGCCCCGGCCGCGCGCCCACGGCGCCAGCCAGTACCCGATCTCCACGCGGCCCATCTGCCAGTCCGCCCGCTGCAGCCCGACCGAGCCCGAGCAGCGGCCGTCCACCTCGACCGCGAAGCCGATCTTGTGGACGGGGTCCTCGTGGGCGATCCGGGTGCAGAACTCGCGGGCCTGCGCCTCGTCCTCGTCGGGGGCCCAGAACATCCAGCGGAGCATCTCGGGGTCACGGGCCGCCGCCACCACATGGGGCACGTCGCCCTCCCCGAACGGCCGCAGCAGCAGCCGGCCGGTGGTCAGGATGATGCCGCGCTGGAACGTCATCGGCCCGCCTCCATCGCCTCGACGAAGCGCCGGGCGGCCCCGGGGGCGCCGGCCCAGTGCAGATGCAGATAGGAGGCCAGGCAATCACCCCGCACGAACCCGTCGCGACGCGACCCCCGGGGCCTGACCGCCCACTGCCAGGCGGACACGCCGCCGGGCCCGTGCGCCGGTTCGACGGACGTGCGGTGGAACTCGTGGCCGTTGAGGCGTTCGCCGGTGCGGGCGACGACGGAGTCGGCGGTGGCGACGGCGGTGCGGTAGCCGAGGGTCAGGCGGGGCGTCATGACGGCCTCGGCGTCCAGGACCCCGCACATCGGGGCCCCGTCCAGCGCGCGCAGCAGGTAGAGCAGCCCGGCGCACTCGGCGTACACGGGCGCCCCCGAGTCCGCCAGCGCGCGGACCCGGCCGCGGAGCGGCGCGTTGGCCGACAGTTCGGCGGCGTACATCTCGGGGAACCCGCCGCCGATGACCAGCCCCCGCGTCCCCTCCGGCAGGTCCTCGTCGCGCAGCGGGTCGAACCGGACGACCTCGGCTCCGGCGGCCTCCAGCAGTTCCTCGTTCTCGGCGTACCCGAACGTGAACGCCGGGCCCCCGGCGACCGCCACCACGGGCCGCTCCCCCGCACGCTCGGCGGCCGGGGCGGGGCTCCAGGCGGGCACGGGCAACGGCGGCGCGGTACGGGCGAGCGCGAGCAGCGCGTCGAGGTCGCAGCCCTGGGCGACGATCTCACCGAGCCGCTCGACGGTCGCCACGGCCTCGGCGGCGCGCTCGGCCGCCGGGATCAGCCCCAGGTGACGGGACGGGGTGGCCACGTCGTCGCGTCGCCGCAGCACCCCCAGCACCGGCAGGGACAGCTCCTCGATCGCCGTGCGGCACAGGTGCTCGTGGCCGTCGGAGCCGATCCGGTTGAGGATCACCCCGCCGATCCGCACGTCCCCGAACGTGCGGAAGCCGTGCACGGTGGCGGCGACCGACCGGCCCGCCGCCGAGGCGTCCACGACCAGCACGACCGGGGCCTCCAGCAGTCGCGACACGTGCGCGGTGGAGGCGAAGTCGCCCTCCCCCGACGCGCCGTCGTACAGGCCCATGACGCCCTCGACCACCGCGACGTCGGCCCCGGCCGCGCCGTGCCGGAACAGCGGCGCGACGAGGTCCTCACCGACCAGGAACGGGTCGAGGTTGCGTCCGGGACGGCCGGTGGCCAGGGCGTGGTAGCCGGGGTCGATGTAGTCGGGCCCCACCTTGTGCGGGGAGACCGCCAGGCCCCGCGCCGCGAACGCCGCCATCAGCCCGGTCGCCACGGTGGTCTTGCCCGCCCCGGAGGCCGGGGCGGCCACGACCAGGCGGGGTGTCACCACTCGATGCCCTTCTGGCCCTTCTGGCCCCGGTCCATCGGGTGCTTGACCTTGCCCATCTCGGTCACCAGGTCGGCGAATTCCACCAGGTCGGGGTGGGCGTCGCGGCCGGTGATGACCACGTGCTGGTTCCCGGGCCGGGCCGCGAGCGTCGCCACGACCTCGGCGACGTCGATCCAGCCCCACTTCATCGGGTAGGTGAACTCGTCCAGCACGTACAGCCGGTACGTCTCGGCGGCCAGGTCGCGCCTGATCTGCGCCCAGCCTTCACGGGCGTCCTCGGCGTGGTCGGCCTCGGTGCCCGGCCGCCGGATCCACGACCAGCCCTCGCCCATCTTGTTCCAGCTCACCGTGCCGCCCTGGCCGGACTCGCCCAGCACCCGCAGCGCGGTCTCCTCGCCGATCCGCCACTTGGCGGACTTGACGAACTGGAACACCCCGATCGGCCAGCCCTGGTTCCAGGCGCGCAGCGCGAGCCCGAAGGCGGCGGTGGACTTGCCCTTGCCCGGCCCGGTGTGCACGATCACCAGCGGCCGGTTGCGGCGCTGCCTGGTGGTGAGCCCGTCGTCCGGGACCTGCTCCGGCCTGCCCTGCGGCATGCTGCCCTCCCCGTCTTCCCGTCAGGCCGCGGCGCGGGTGTCGCGGACGACCCGCGCCAGACCGTCGGCGGCCAGTTCCTCCAGCCGGACCGCCGGCGCGCCGAGCGCCGCCGCCAGGCGGGACGCCAGGCCGAGGCGGACCGGCCCCGACTCGCAGTCCACGACGACCCCGGCCACGTCCCGCAGCAGCGCGGCGGCCTGGACGGGATCGGGCCCGTGGGTGGCGCGGCCGTCGGTGACCGTCACCAGCAGCGGGCGGCGGGACGGGTCGCGCAGCCGCTCCACGCGCAGCACCTCGGCGGCGCGCAGCAGCCCCGCCGACAGCGGTGTGCGGCCTCCGGTCGGCAGCCGTTCCAGCCGCCGGGCCCCGGCCTCCACCGAGGAGGTCGGCGGCAGCACCAGGTCGGCCGAGGTCCCCCGGAAGGTGATCAGGCCCACCTTGTCGCGGCGCTGGTAGGCGTCCAGCAGCAGGCTGAGCACCGCGCCCTTGACCGCGCGCATCCGCTGCCGGGCGGCCATCGAGC
>DATADI010000614.1:0-7799 GCA_036258615.1 Thermomonospora sp.
GGGGCCCCGCCGTCCGGCGAGTGCAACGGGGGAATCGTGCGCGTCACAACGTTCGCCGCGTGCGCCGGGACGGCGGCGGCCACCCTGTGCTGCGTCGCGCAGCCCGCGCTGGCCGACGGCGTCCGGATCGAGCCGGGCAGCGCGATGCCCGGGGAGTCGGTGACCGTCCGGGGGGCGTGCGACCGGCCCGGCGACTCCCGGATGGAGATCAGGAGCCGCGCGCTGCGGTCCGGGATCGCCCCCCTGGACGCCGACGGCCGGTACACCGTCGCCGCCACCGTCCGGTACGCCCGCTCGCGGGAGTACACGGTGACCGTCGTCTGCCTGCCGTCCCGGCGGTCCGACACCGAGATCTTCCACGTCCGGAGCCTGTGGCGGCGCAAGGACCTGACCGCCTACCCGGTCGGGGGCCCCAGGACGGGAGGCGGCGGGGCGGCCCGCACCACCGCCGGGCCCGACCGGGAGGACACCGGGACACCTCCGGTCCTGCTCATCGGCGCGGTCGCCGCCGCCGTCGCGGGGGGCGTGGCCCTGGCACGGAACCGTGGCAGGGCCTAGGAGCCCTTCGCTCGCGGCCGTCGGCCTCGCCGTGGTGGTCGCGATCGCGGCGGGCCGGACCGGAACGACGGGCGACCGGCCGGACGAGCCGCGGTACGACGGGCCCCGCGCCCTGTGGCACATCCCCGACGGCCGGGCGCTCCCCGCCTCTCCCCCGGTGCGGCTGGAGATCCCCCGGATCGGCGTCGCCGCCCGGGTCACCGAGGTCGGCCGGAACGGGGACGGATCCGTGGAGGTGCCGCCGCTCGGCCGCGCCCACCTGGTCGGCTGGTACCGGCACGGGCCCTCCCCGGGTTCACGCGGGTCGGCCGTCCTGCTCGGCCATTACGACGACCTGCGGGGACCCGCCGTGTTCCACCGCCTCGGCGACGTGCGGCCCGGGGACGTCGTCCGGGTCGTGCGCCGCGACGGGACGACCGCGCGGTTCCGGGTGGACGCCGCCGAGCGGGTCCGCAAGGAGAGGTTCCCCTCCCGGCGCGTGTACGGGCCGGTCCGGTACGCGGGGCTGCGCCTGGTGACCTGCGGCGGCCGGTACGACCCCCGGCGGCGCGCGTACCGGGACAACGTCATCGTGTACGCCCACCTGGTGTGATCACGGCATCATCTGGAGCAGGTCCCACTCGTTCTCGGCGACCCGGCGGCCGATGGCGGCCAGCTCGACCGAGCGTTCCGCGCCGTCCAGGTGCCGCCGGGCCTGGGTGACGCAGATGACGCCCCAGCGCAGCACCCCGTACATCTCCCACCAGCGCAGCGCGTCGCGGTCGACGGCCACGCCTCCGGCCTCCTCGTAGGCGGTGACGAGCTGGTCATAGGAGCCGAACCCGCCGACGGGATGCGGGGACCCGAACCGCCACGCCTTGACGCACAGCCAGCCCAGATCCTCCAGCGGGTCACCGAGGTGCGCCAGCTCCCAGTCCAGGACGGCCCGGACGCCGTCGGGGCCGACGACGAGGTTGCCGTTGCGGAAGTCCCCGTGCACCAGGACCGGCGGGTTGGCGGGCGGACGGTTGCGCTCCAGCCAGCGCAGGGCGAACTCCAGCACCGGATGCGGCTCCCCGGCGGCGTCCAGCACCTCCCGCCAGCGCCCGGTGCCCTCGTCGCGAGGCAGCCCGTCGATCGACTCCGGCGGAACGCGGTGGACGGCGGCCAGGATCCGCCCGCACTCGGCGGCGAGCCGAGGGCGCAGCTCCGCCAACGCCGGGTCACGCAACACCCGCCGCGGGATCGTCTCGCCCTCGACCCGTTCCATCACCACGAACTCGACACCGAGCGGCCCGTCCGCCGTCCCGTCGGCGACCACCTGGGGACTGGGCACCCCCGCCCGCGCGGCGGCCCGCATCAGCGCGGCCTCCTGGGGCAGCGACGCACCCGCGACCCCGGCCTCGGGCAGGGTGAGCCGCAGGATCAGCGGATGCACCTGTCCGGATGCGGTCACCGCGTCGAACGAACAGGTGACCCGTGACGCCCCACCGGCCGCACGGCGCAGCCCCTCGATCCGCACGGGCCCGTACCGACCGGTGAGCAGGGTCGTCAGCGGCTCAATGAGGCCGTCCAAGTCCACGCACGCCTCCCGCACGTCGGTGCTCGGTCGCCGCCATCCTGACACCCGCCCCCAGCCCCCGGAAGAGGAACCCCGCCCGCGTTCGAGGCGAGCCGTACCTCCGTGTGGGGGTGCGGCGGTACGGCTCGCGGGGTCAGCAGGTGTTCTTGGCGGGCTTGTCGGCGAAGCGGTCGGAGAGGAAGGTCAGGACCTCGCCGTTCCTGCGCAGCATCTCCAGGGCGTGCTCCCCGATCAGGGAGCGCACGGTGTGCACGGTCGCGCCCTTGGCGCACCAGTCCTTGACGAGCTGGTTGGCCTGGCCGACGGGGACGATCTCGTCGGTGTTGGCGTGGTAGTTGAAGATGGGTGCGGCGGGGGCGGCGGCGCCCATGGTGTTGAGCCGGAGCACGGCCCTGACGCTCGGCACCGCCAGCGGGTCGGGCACGGTGCTGTACTGCGAGAGCCGCTTGAAGGCGAACTGGGTCAGCAGTTCGGTGAGGCACTTGCCGCGGGCGTCGGCCAGCGCCTTGCGGCCGGCGTCGTTCATGATCGGGTCGAGGTTCATCTCGGGGAACTCGGTGGCCAGGCTGGTGGCCGCGGCGGCCTCGAAGCCGGAGAAGATGCGGCCGTCCAGGAACCGGGCGACGGCCTCGGGGTCGGCCGGGGTGCCGCCCATCGCGGCGCCCTTGAGCGTGACGTCGGGGGCGTAGCTCGGCTGGAACTGCGCGGCCCAGCCGGTGGCCTGGGCGCCGCCGGAGTAGCCGTTGAGCGTCCAGGGGTTGTCCCGGCCGATGCCGGGCGCGCCGGTGAAGTTGCGCACCGCGCGGATGCCGTCGAGAACGGCGTGCGCGGCCTGCGGTCCGGCCATGAACACCGACCTGGGGCCCTCGTGGTCGGGCAGCGCCACCGCCCAGCCCCGGTCGAGGAGCTGGGTGGACATCGACGCCAGCATCCCGGCGACGCCGCTGCCCGACGACAGGCCGTAGGAGGGGGCGCACTGGGTGCCGGTGGAGTCCTCCGGGGCCTGCACGGACACGATCGGGCGCGGGCCGGTGCCGGTCCAGGCGGCCTTGGGCACGATCAGGCTGGTGACGACGAGCTGCGGGGCCAGGTGGGAGTCGTTGCTGCGGTAGGCGATCTGCCAGACGTCGGCCCTGGTGTCCAGGTTGCCGACCTTCGGGGTGATCTTCCTGCTGCGGACGATGTGGCCGGGCCCGTAGGCGCCGATGTCGGCGGGGGCGGCGTAGAAGGGGTCCTGGTCGGGGGGAACGGATCCGGCGGGCGGGTCGTCCGCGCGTGCGGGCGCGGTGAGCGCGGTCAGCGCGAGCGCGGCCACCAGGGGCAGCGTCGCGGCGAGCCGCACGGATCCGGCCTTGACGAACCGTGGGACACGGGGCATGGGGCACTCCGGGGTGGAACGGCGAGAGCGACGCCCCACACCCTGGCCGACCCGTCCGGCGGGAAATAGTGATCGCCGCTGACATCCCCCGGCGGGCTTTTGGCAGCCGTCGACGACCCTCGCGGCGCCGCTGCGGAGTCCGGGCAGGTCGGCGGGGCTGTGCGGGCTCTTGACATGCATTGCATGCAATGCATACTGAGTGAGGTCACCGCGTCCGAGAGAGAGGGGAGCCCATGGCGAGCCCCCTGCAGCTGGCCGTCCTCGCCGGGGCGGGGTTCCTGGCCGGCGCCGTGAACGGGGTCGCCGGAGGCGGGTCGCTGATCTCGTTCCCCGCGCTGCTGGCCGTCGGGTACCCGCCGGTGACGGCGAACGTCACCAGCGCCGTGACGACCCTGCCCGGGTACGCGGGCGGGCTGGTGGGCTACCGGGACGAGCTGGCCGCGGTCCGTTCACGGATCCGGCCGCTGGCGGCGGTCAGCGTCGCCGGGGCGGCCTGCGGTTCCGTGCTCCTGCTGGGCGCGCCGGCGGAGCGGTTCACCACGGTCGTCCCCTTCCTCGTCCTGGCCTCCGTCGTGGCCCTGGCCCTGCAGGGCGTGGTGGCCCGGCGGCTGGCCGGCGCCAGGGAGTCCGGACAGGCCCGCGGGCTTCTGGTCGCCCAGTTCGCGGTCTCGGTGTACGGCGGCTACTTCGCGGCGGGGCTCGGCGTGATGATGCTCGCGGTCCTCGGCGCGTTCCTCGCCGAGGACCTGCACCGGCTCAACGCGCTGAAGGGTGCGCTGTCCCTGGTCGTCGGCGGCGCGTCCGCCCTGTGCTTCGCGGTGTTCGGGCCCGTCCAGTGGGTGCCGGTGGCCGTGATGTCGGTCGCCGGTCTCCTCGGCGGTCGCAGCGGGGTGGTCCTCGCCCGGCGCATGTCCCCCGACCACCTCCGCCGGCTCGTCGTCGGGGTCGGCACCGTCCTGTCCGTCGCGCTCTTCCTGAGGTGATCATGCTTCCGCAGCGAACCGACCTGCTGATCTTGGGCACGCACCTGGTCTCGATGGACCCGGCCGTCGGCGACGTCCCGTGCGCCGACGTCCTGGTCCGCGACGGGATCATCGTCCACGCCGGCCCGCACGACCCCGCGCGGGCGGCCCCCGGCGCGGAGGTCGTCGAGGGCACGGGGACGGTGACCCTGCCCGGCTTCGTGGACACGCACTGGCACCTGTGGAACTCGCTGCTGCGCGGCACCGTCGGCGACCGGCCCGGCAGGGACTACTTCACGGTCAAACGCGCGCTCGCGCCGCACTTCGAGGTGGCCGACTTCTACTGGGCCGCCCGCTTCGGGCTGGCCGAGGCCGTCAGCGGCGGCATCACGACCGTGCACAACTTCGACCACAACGTCCGGGGGCCCGAAGACGCCGACGCCAACATCCAGGCGCACCTGGACTCGGGGCTGCGCGGGCGCTTCTCCTACGGCCCGCCCGACTCGGCCGCTCCCGAGGCGACCAACGACCTGGACGACCTGGCGGTGCTCCGCGACCGATGGCCCGGCTCCCGCCTCGACGGCAGGCTGGACTTCGGCATCGCCGTCCGCGGCCCCTACCGGACGCCGCCGCCGGTGTACGAGCGCGAATGGGAGACGGCGCGCGCGCTCGGCCTGCCGATCACCATGCACTGCGACCGGTGCCTGCGCGAGGAGGGCTGCCGCGGCTGCGGCCTGGTCCGCCTCGAGGAACTCGGCCTGCTCGGCGAGGACGTCCAGATCATCCACGCCGTGCACGCCGACGAACGGGACGTCCGGGCGCTGGCCCGCACCCGCACCCGCGTGTCGCTGAGCCCGATGACGGAGCTGCGGACGATGGGCTTCCCGCTGGTCACCGAACTGCTGGAGGCCGGCGTGCGGGTGTCGCTGTCCCTGGACACCCTCGCCATGCCCACCAGCGCGGACGTCCTCGGCCACCTGCGCGCGATCATCTCGGTGGAGGCCGCCCGCACCGGATCGGCGGCCGTCACCCCCCGCAGGCTGCTGGAACTGGCGACGATCGACGGCGCGCGGGACCTCGGGCTCGAGGAGACCACCGGGTCCCTCACCCCCGGCAAGCGCGCCGACCTGCTGATCCTGCGTTCCTCCGACATCAACCTGCTGCCGTCCGGCGACCCGGTCGAGGCGCTCGTCTACACCGGCCAGGTCGACAACATCGACACCGTCGTCGCCGACGGCCGCGTCCTCAAGCGGCACGGGCGGCTCGTCCGCGCCGACGGCGAGCCGGACCCCGTCGCCGTCGCGACGGCCCGCCGCGACGCCCTGCTGCGCCGGGCCACGGAGGCCGGCGACTGGCACTAGCCCGGCACCGGCGGCGATCCACCCCATCTCGCCCCGGGGCCTGACCACCACCCCACAGGTCCAAGGAGACCGCGATGAACGCCACCCCACTACCGCGGGCCCTGCCCGCACCCCGCGACGCCCTGGCGCCCCACGCCTCGGTCGCCATGTTCGGCCTGCTCCTGCTGGCCTACGCCGTCAACGCCATGGACCGCATGGTCTTCCCCGTCCTGCTCGTGGAGGTGCGCGCCGAGTACGGGTTCAGCATCGAGGCCGCGGGACTGCAGGCCACCGTGTTCGCCCTCGGGATGGGGCTGGCCGGAGTGCCCGCCGGGCGGATCCAGCGGAGGCTCGGGCGCAAGCGCACCATCGTCCTCGGCACCGTGGTGTTCTCGGCCGCCACCGCCCTGACCGCGGGCTCCACCGGGTTCGCGGACATGCTGCTGTGGCGGGTGCTGTCCGGCGTCGGCGAGGCGCTCCAGCTCGCGGCGATCATCACGGTGGCGTCGTGCGCGTTCCCGGCCCGGCGCGGGCTGGCGATCGGCGGCATCAACGTGGCGTTCGCCGCCGGGTCGGTGATCGGCCCGGCCCTCGGCAGCGGCCTGATGAACGGCTACGGCACCTGGCGGGCCCCGATGCTGGTGTACGGCGCCATCGGCATCGTCCTGGCCGCCGCCGTCACCGTGCTGGTGTCGCCGCGGCTCACCGAGGCCGACGCGGCGTCCGGCACGACCACCCACACCGGCGGGGCGGGCACGCTGCTGTCCCGCAACCCCCTCGTGCTCGCCGTCATCATCGTGCTGTTCGGCCTGGCCGACTTCGCCTTCATCGGCCTGTACGCCAGCTACCTGCGCGAGGAGCTGGACCACGGGTCCGGCACCGCCGGGTTCGTCGTCGGGCTGTCCGGGCTGGCGGCGTTCGCCTCCCCGCTCGGGGGCCACCTCACCGACCGGATGAGCCCCCGGGTCGTGCTCCCGGCGCTCAACGCGGGGGTCGCGGCGTGCGGCTGCGCGCTGTTCCTCGGGCCGGGGTCGGTCGGCTGGCAGTCGGTCTTCTCCTTCCTGTTCGGGCTCTTCGCCAGCAGCGGCGTCTACGTGGCCGCGGCCGGCTACCTCGTCAGGTCCGTCGACCAGGAGGGCGTGAGCCGTGCCGCCGGGCTGTTCGTCACCTGCGTGTACGTCGCCGCGAGCGCCGCCGGGTTGCTGTTCAGCAGCCTGGTCTCGGCCTTCGGCTGGACCGCGGCGGCCATGGTGCAGATCGTCGGCTTCTCGGTGCTCGGCGCCGTGCTGGCCCTCGTCCTGCGCCCGGAACTGTTCAGCACCACCGACAGGGATCACTGACCATGACCATCACCGCACCGCTCTGGCCGCTCACGCCGACCGTCCTGCCCGTGGTGGGAAGGCCCGAGGTCTTCCCCGTCCGCCGTGTCTACTGCGTCGGGCGCAACTACGTCGACCACATCCGGGAGATGCGCGAGGGCAGCGAACGCGACGACCCGTTCTTCTTCCAGAAGCCGGCGGACGCGGTCGTCCCCGACGGCTCGGCCGTCCCCTATCCCCCGGACACCGGCGACCTGCAGTTCGAGGGCGAGCTGGTCGTCGCGATCGGCGCGGAGGGGACCCACGTCAGCCCGCACGACGCGCTGGGGCACGTCTTCGGGTTCGCGGCGGGCGTCGACCTCACCCGCCGCGACCGGCAGCGGGAGTGCCGCGAGGCCGCCCGGCCCTGGGAGGCGGGCAAGTCCTTCGACCACTCCGCGCCGTGCGGCCCGATCCTGCCCGCCGAGGAGGCCGCCGGGACGCTCTCGGGAGAGCTGCGGCTCAGCGTCAACGGCGAGCCGCGGCAGCACACCGGCCTGAAGCTCATGATCTGGGACGTCCCGGAGATCATCAGCCACCTGTCCCGCTCCTACCGGCTGATGCCCGGCGACCTCGTCTACACCGGCACCCCCGCCGGGGTCGCCGCCGTGCGCCCCGGCGACCGGATCCGCGTCGACATCA
>DATADI010000615.1:0-3773 GCA_036258615.1 Thermomonospora sp.
CTGGCGTTCGCCGCGGCCCGCCTGCGGCGACGTCGCGGATGAGCGTCAGCAGGCCGAGCACCGCCAGCGCCGCGCCGAGCCACAGCGGCCCCCGCAGCCCGGCACGGTCGATGGCGAGCGCGCCGCCCGAGGAGCCGATGATGACGCCCAGGGTGATGAACGAGGAGTGCACGGTGTTGACCAGCGGACCGGCGTTGCCCGCGCGCTGCACGCGGGTGACCATCGCCGGGTTCATCGTCACGCCGACCAGGCCGACGCCCATCATGAACGCCACCGCCGCGACGTCCGCCTGGGCCAGCAGCGCGAAGCCCGCCAGGAACGCCGCGTTCAGGGCCAGGCCGACGCGCAGCACGTTCACGGCGTGCCGGTCGGCGAGCCGCCCGACGACGTGGTTGCCGACGACGGTGGCCGCGCCGTAGGCGACGAGCAGCACCGGCACCGTCCCGCTGGAGAACCCGGTCAGCTCCGTGAGGATCGGGTTGAAGTAGCTGAACGCCGAGAAGGTCGCGCCGATGATGAGCGTGCTGGTCGACAGCACCAGCCACAGCCGGGCGTCGGCGAACACCCGCATCTCCGTGCGCAGGCCGCCGCCCTCGCCGCCGCGCTCGACGTGCGGCACCCCGGCGCGGGTGGCCAGCGCGGCGGCCACGGCGAGCGCGCCGACCGCCCAGAACGCCGCCCGCCAGCCCAGGCGCTCGCCCACCAGCGTGGACAGCGGCAGGCCCAGCAGCGTGCCCACCATGAGGCCGTTCATGACCACGGCGATGGCGCGCCCGCGCACCTCGGGGCGGGTCAGCCGGACGACGAGGGAGAGCGCGACGCCGAAGAACGCCTGCGAGGCGACGCCGGTGATGACGCGCGCGCCCAGCATCACCCCGTAGGACGGGGCGGTGGCGGCCAGCACGTTGCCGGCCAGGAAGATCCCGTACAGGGTCAGCAGGGCGGTGCGGGGCCGCAGCCGCATCACCGCGACGGTCAGGAACGGCCCGCCCGCCGCCATCGCGACGGCGAAGGCGGTGATGAGGTAGCCGATCTGCGGGACGGTCGCGTCGAGCCCGTCGGCCATCTGCGGCATCAGCCCGGCGACGGCGAACTCGCTCGTCACCATGGCGAAGATGCCGAGCGCCAGGAGGTACACGGCACGGGGCATGGAGGGTCTCCCGATGGTTTTGGATCGAACAGTGCAGAATCGGGGCAGGCGTCGAGGCGCCGCGCGGGGCGGGTGGGTCAGCGGGTCAGGGCGTCGAGCGCGGTGGCGGCGACGGCCTCCAGGGCGGCGCGGTCGGCGCCGCCCTGGGCGGAGACCCGGATCCCCGCGATGACCGCGTTGAGGAAGCGGGCCAGCGCGGCGGCGTCACGCGGGGAGGTGACGTCGCCGTCGCGGCGTCCCTCCTCGATGACGGCCCGCAGGCCCGCCAGCCGCCGGTCCAGGTCGCGTTCCAGCATCCGGGCGATCTCCGGGTCGCGCCCGGCCAGCTCCACGGTGGTGTTGACGGTGAGGCAGCCCAGGCCGCGCCCGTCGCGCGCGAGGGCGACCTCGTCGTCGACGATCCTCGCGAGCAGGACCCGGATCCGCTCCACGGCCGGACGCGAACGGTCCTCCAGGAGCTCGGCCTGGCGGGCGTTCATGGTCTCGGCGTAGCGCGCCAGCGCCCGCCGGAACAGCTCGCCCTTGCTGGTGAAGGCGTTGTAGAGGCTGCTGCGGTCCAGGCCGGTGACCTCGCACAGGTCCCGGGTCGAGGTGGCCTCGTAGCCGTTCTCCCAGAACGCGCGCATCACCGTGTCCAGGACCCGGTCCTCGTCGAACGTCCTCGGTCGCGCCATGCGGCCACCGTACCGGTTTTACATCGAGCGGTGCAATACCCGCCCCCCGGCGGTCACCGCTCCCTGGCGTACTCGCCCATGTGCCCGGCGAAGTCGTAGGCCACGAAGGTGTCGTCGCCGACGACCCAGGCGTCGTGGCCGGGCGGGATCACGAACACGTCGCCGGGCCCGATCTCCTGCTCGGACCCGTCGCGCATGCGGACGCGCAGCCGGCCCTCGACGACGTAGCCGTTGTGCGCGACCTCGCACAGGTCGGTCCCGGCGATGGGCTTCACCGACTCCGACCAGCGCCAGCCGGGCTCCATGGTCCCCACCGCGAAGACCAGCCCGCTCAGCTGCAGCACCTCCAGGTGCCCGCGCGGGAAGTCCCGCCGCTCGTCCGGCTTGTCGATGCTCTTGACTTCCATCATGACGGCCCCCTTCCGTCCGATTTCTCACGTTTCCACCGGGGTCACGCTGGGTCAAGGGCGCGTTCCAGGGGCCGGATCTGACTGCACGATCAGATAGCAGGTCAGAACGTACTATCCGGGGATCCCGAGGACCTTTCCCTGCGACCACAATTACCGTCCGTGATTGATCATCTCTTGACTCTGCTCAGTCAAGCAACTTACGGTAACTGTGTCTAATCAAAGCGTGGCGAAAGGCGACCCCCCGTGGCCGACGTCCTGGAGCAGATGGAGCTGCCGCCGATCTTCTGTCCGCTGGAGCCCGCCACCAACCCGGCCCGCGCGGCGGTCGAGCGGCGGGCGGTCGCCTGGATCGACCGGATGGGCCTGTGCGCGGACCCGCGTGAGCGCGCCTGGGTGGTCGGCACCGACAGCGCCGACTTCTACGCCCGCTTCGCCCCGGAGGCCGACGAGGACCGGCTGCTCGCGGCGGCGCTGTGGGTGTACTGGGGCTTCGCGTTCGACGACGCCCGCTGCGACGCCGGGCACTACAGCGACCGGCCCGCGGAGTTCGTGCCGATGGCGTTCCGGCTCCAGCGGGCGCTGGAGCGCCCGGTCCCGGCCGACGCCGACGACGTCTACGCCCGCGCGCTGCGGGACATCGGCGAGCGGTTCCGGCGCACCGGGACGGCCGTGCAGTTCCAGCGGTTCGCGGCGGCCCACCGGGCCTGGCTGACCGGGGTGGCCTGGCAGATCTCCAACCAGGCCCGCGGCCACATGCCCGACCTGGACGACTACCTCACCATGCGGCTGCACTCGGCGGGCGGCGAGCCGACGTTCGCCATGCTGGAGCTGGCCGACGGCCCCGAGGTCCCGGCGGCCGAGATGGAGTCCCCGGCGGTGCGCGCGCTCACCGAGATGGCCATCCTCGTCGCGGCGCTGGACAACGACCGCCACTCGCTCCGCAAGGAGCTGGGCCGCCGCCACGCCGACCAGAACATCTACACCGTCCTGCTGCACCACCGGCGCTGCTCGCTCGCCGAGGCCGTCCGCACCGCCACCGGGCTGCGCGACCGCGTGCTCCTGCGCTTCCTGCGCCTGCGCGAGCGGGTCGCGCCCCGGCTGAGCACGGCGGGCCGCCGCTACGTCGACGGGCTCGCCCACGGCATCCGCGGCAACGCCGAGTGGGGCCTGCGGGTCCCCCGCTACGTCAGCCGGGGCGCGGACCCCGGCGCGACCGACACCTCCCCCGTCACCTGGGCCGAGCGCCCCTGCGACGACAGCGGCGAGCCGATCCCGCTGCCGACCGTCGTGTGGTGGTGGGACGTGTGACCAGACCCACGGCCGCCTCCCCCCGGGCGCGCCGTTCACCGAGCCCCGAGGAGGGACGACGCACATGGCCAGGCGACGCCGCCGAGGCACCACACGCTATGTGGGCGACCTGATCGACGAGACCCTCGACCGCGCCAGCGACGTCGAGCGCGACCTGCGCCGCGCCGCGCGCCGGGCCGTCGAGGACCGCGACCGCGACTGGGACGACTGGGACGACGACTGGGACGACTG
>DATADI010000616.1:0-4365 GCA_036258615.1 Thermomonospora sp.
CCTCGCGGCGGCCAGTTCGGCGGCGGCCAGCGACGCCGCCGCGACCGAGCCCGTGGCCAGGTCGGTCACCGCCAGGCGGGCGGGCAGCGTCGGCGCGGGGCCGCCCGTCCACGTCACCGCTCCCGGTGCCTCGGGCGGCCCGCCCAGGCAGGCCCACGCCTCGTCCAGGAACCCCACGGGGCGACGGTAACCGGGTCACGCGGTGAGGACGGCGGCGGCCCCGGCGCCGATGAGGGCGACCGCCCAGATCCGGTCCAGGTCCAGCCAGGCGCGCCGCAGCACCGCCAGGCCCACCACCTCGTACACCACCACGGCGATCACCCCGGCCACCAGGAACATCGCCAGCGTGTGCACCCCGGTCACGAAGATCCCCGACATCAGGGCGCTGCCCTGGGCGTGGCCCAGCCCGTGCGCGTGGCCCGAGACGGCCTCGCCGCCGGACGCGGTGATCACCGGCAGCAGCATCAGCCCCGCCCCGTGCACCGACGACATCAGGAACGACCAGCCCGCCAGCTGCCACAGCGAGATCTTCATGCCGACCCACCGGAAGTGCCGCCGCGACAGCAGCCGCCACAGCCCGAAGCACACCAGCACGACGCCGCCCGCGACCGCCACCACCCGCGTCGCCACCACCGACTGGGTCAGGGCGACCAGCACGGCGACCACGCCGACCGAGGCCGCGTGCCCGGCGGCGATGGCGGGCAGCGACTCCAGCACCCGGGCGCGGGCCCGCTCCTGCAGGCCCCGCGCGACCGCGAACAGCCAGCCCATGCCCGGGTTCAGGCCGTGGAAGGCGCCGAGGACGACCAGCGCCGCCAGCGACCCTTCGGTCACGGGTAGCAGTAGGAGTCCGACGAGGCGTCCCCGCCCTGCAGCCGGGTCTGGTGGGGCCGCAGCCCCCGCCACGCGTCGCCGTGCGGGAAGAACCGCTCGTCGAAGGTGAGGTCGGCGCCGGAGTCGAGCTTGGCCATCCAGGCGCCCACCCCGTCGGGGTAGAACTGGTCGTCCCAGGACCCGTACAGCGAGTTGGTCACGTAGACGCGGCTGCCGTCGCGGCTGACCTCGACCATCTGCGGGCCGCCCGCCAGCGGCACGTCCGGCGCGGCCGGGTGCGGGGTGCGGCCGACGATCCCGCCGATGCGCACCGACCCGGCCTCGACGGGCTTGAACGGGTCGGACACGTCGTAGCGCTTCAGCTCGCCGGTGCCCCAGCACGACACGTACAGCCACCTGTCGTCCACCGACAGGTCGATGTCGGTGACCAGCGGCGGCACCGCCCCGAACGGCTGGATGACCGGCGGCAGCGCGGCCGGGTCGGCGGGCTCGGCGGGGATGGAGATGACCTTGGTGGCCGCCCAGGCGTCCCCGTCGCGGTGCCACAGCCACACCGACGCCGACAGGTCCTCGACGCTGACGACGACGCCGACGAAGCCGTACTGCTTGGTGGGGTCGTGGGCGGGCCGTAGCTCCAGGGCCATCTGGTGCTCGTCGCCGAGGTCCACGGTCTGCACGTGGCGGCGCTTGCGCAGGTCCCAGAAGTGCAGCGAGTGCCCGTACTTGCGGCCGAGGAGCAGCTCGGCGACCACACCGTCCTCGACCATGGACGGGGTGCCCCACTCGGAGGTCACCAGCACGTCGTGCGCGATGTGCCACCAGGCGTCGTAGGCGAAGTACTGCGGACCCCGGTCCACCTCCCAGCGGCCGAGGACCTCGAAGGAGGTGTGGTCGAGCAGCGCGATGCCGCCGGGGCCGTCCTCGCCGTTCGCGCCGCCCAGCGCCGTGAGGTACAGGCCCTCGGGGCCGCAGTGGACGGTGTGCGGGCGGGAGTACCCGGCCCGCTTGGCCAGCTCGTCGGGCTCCAGGATCTTGACGATCTTCGGGCTGACCGGGTCGTCCTTGGTGTCGATGACGTACACGCGGGAGGACCGCAGCCCGGGGACGATCAGGTACCGCCGCTCCACGTGCGGGTGCGGCGCGTAGGGGCACAGCGCGCTGCTGCAGGCGTTCCAGCCGAAGTGGTGCAGCTCGTCGCCGGTGTAGGGCAGCTCGGTCCAGCCGACGACCTCGCCGTAGGAGCCGGAGCCGGGGTCGACGTCCAGCACCGCGATGGCGTCGGGCTTGGCGGCGGCGCGGTCGAAGGCGGCCACGTAGGCGAGCTTCTCGGGCGGGGCGTTCACCGCGTCGCGCGGCGAGGCGTAGAAGGTCGGGTCCGGCTTCCACAGGGCCATGGGGATCCTCCGTAGGTCTGCTGCATCGTCACACCGCGCCTGCCGCCGGGCTATGCCGGACCGGTCAGACCAGCGTGACGGGGTGCCGGACGACGGCGTCGAAGAGGTAGCCGGCGGTGTTGTACGGGGTGGTTTCGGGCTGGGTGGCGCCGGTCTCGTCGGTGGCCCGCGCCAGCAGTTCGTACGCTCCGGGGCCCGGACATCGCCAGTGGTACTCCCACAGCAGCCAGCCCCGGGCCGGATGCGGGCCGCGCGGCGTCGCGCGCCGCCACGTCCGGCCGCCGTCCACGCTGACCTCCACGTGCCGGATCCGGCCGTTGCCCGACCAGGACCGGCCGCGCAGCACCTGCCGGGTGCGCGCCGGGAGCCGGGCGTCCCAGGCCAGCTCGAAGGCGCTCTTGACGCCCATCCGGGTCAGCGGGGCGCTGCCCTCGGGCGGGTACCCGGGGCCGAACATGCGGTAGTAGCGGGTGTTCCACGGCGAGAACAGCGGATGGTCGGCGACCTCGATGTCGCCGAGCCACTTGATGGAGGCGATCCCGACCCAGCCCGGCACCACCAGCCGCACCGGGAAGCCGTGGTCGGGCGGCAGCGGGCGGCCGTTCATCTCGTACGCCAGCAGGACGTCCTTCAGCGCCTTGGCCACCGGCAGCGGACGCCGCACCCGGCCCATGTTGACGCCCTTGTCGACGTACTCGGCGTCCAGGCCGCGCGGCAGCAGGTCCACCGCGTCGGCGGTGAGCCCGGCACGTTCCAGCACCGCCGACAGCCGCACCCCGCGCCAGTGCGCGACCCCGGCCGCGCCCAGCCGCCACGGCGTGCCCGACACCTGCTGGCCCTGCTGGGAGGTGAAGAAACTGCGGCCGTTGCCGGTGCACTCGACGAACGCGGTGAGCGTCTCGGCGCGCATGGCCAGCAGGTCCTCGTAGCCGAACTCGACCGGGCGCTCCAGCGTGGGGGAGCCGTGCAGGCCGCTGCCCCACAGCTTCAGCCGCCAGGTGCGGGCGTCGATCCGGGGGGTCGCCACGTGGTTGCGGACGAAGAAGCGGTCGGTGGGGGTCAGGTAGCCCTGGTCGCGCATCGCCTCCCACCGCGTCTCGGCGTTGGTGCCGTGCGCCACGAACAGCTCCGGCGGCAGCGGCTTGACGATGGGGCCGTCGGCGGCGGGCTCGGCGAGGGCGGGCCCGGCGGTCATCGCCAGCCCGGCCCCGGCCGACGCGCTGAGCAGCCTGCGGCGGGTCAGCGGCGACAGTTCGCGCCACTGCCGTGACCGCAGGCGTTCGTATGTGGCCTCGTCGGTGAGGTCGTCCATGCGACCGATGATCCGGCCGTCTTCCCTGCATTGTCAACCTGTTAGGTCGATTTAGTCGGTTGCCCCACCCGTGTTCCGCCGGACGGGACCGGCAGTAGCCTGAGGGCTGTGACGCGGAGCGCGGCGGACCGGGCCGGGATCGGCTCGCCCACGGCCCTGGCCGGGCGGCTGGACGCCCACGGCTACCTGGCCGACGCGGGGCTGGCCACCGCCGCCTTCCTGGCGCTGCGGATGCGCCGCCCGCTGTTCCTGGAGGGCGAGGCCGGCGTCGGCAAGACCGCGCTGGCCACGACCCTGGCCGCGGTGCTGGACGCCCCGCTCATCCGGTTGCAGTGCTACGAGGGGCTGGACGCCGCGCAGGCCCTGTACGACTGGGACTTCCCCCGCCAGCTCCTGCACCTGCGGGCCGCCGAGGCCGCCGGGGCCGCCGGGACCACCGGGTCCGCCGACGCCGGGCGGCTGGAGGCCGAGCTGTACGACCGGCGCTTCCTGGTGCCCCGGCCGCTGCTGCGCGCCCTGGAGACCACGCCGAGCGTGCTGCTGGTGGACGAGATCGACCGGGCCGACGACGAGTTCGAGGCGTTCCTGCTGGAGGTGCTGTCCGACTTCGCCATCACGATCCCCGAGCTGGGGACCGTCCGCGCCGCCGAGCCGCCCGTCGTCGTCCTGACCTCCAACCGCACCCGCGAGGTGCACGACGCCCTCAAGCGCCGGTGCCTGTACCACTGGCTGGAGCACCCCGTCTACGAACGCGAGGTCGCCATCATCCGGCGGCGGCTCCCGGACGTCACCGAACGGCTGGCCGGGCGGGTCGCCCACGCCGCC
>DATADI010000617.1:0-2045 GCA_036258615.1 Thermomonospora sp.
CAGGACGAGCAGACAGCCGAGGAGCACGAGGAGCGATCGCATGCCAGACGCCTTTCTCGAAGCCACCGAGGAACCGGCTGCTCCCGTCCCGCGCCGGAGCCTCGGCGGCTCGGCCATGATAGCGTACGGGGGGACCGACTGGGGCCGCGCGGGCGCTGCTGGCCCACCGAAGGTATCTGTACCGCGACCGTCAGAGCCTGTCCCGGAATGCTGGTGTGAGGTGGCGTGGGGCAGCCCAGTGGTGGAGCGAGCCGGCCGCGACGCGCTGGGCGGGGCCGCGCGACCAGTGGACTGGCGGGACCGGCCGGCGGTGGGGGCCGACAGTCGCCACGCGCACGGTCCGGCGGGGTGGCTCAGCTGGCGGCCGCCCCGGTCAGCTCCCAGCGCCGCGCCGGTGGCCAGCCCTGCCACACGCGGGCGAGCGTCCGGAGGTTGAAGGCGGTGGCCAGCAGGCTCCACTCCGCCTGCACCGCCGCCAGCCCCCGCAGCAGCAGCCGACGGGCGTCCTGCTGCCCCTTGAGCACGCCGAAGACCAGCTCGACCAGCGCCTTGCGGCGGCGGTAGGCCGCCCGGGCCACGTCGGTCGCCATCTGGGCTCGGTGCGCCCGCAGCCGCGCGTCGTCCGGGCGGATGCTGATCGACCGCCCCGTGGTCGTGCTGGTGGTGCACCGGGCTCGCACCGGGCAAGCCCGACAGACCGCCAGCGGGGCCCGATACCGTCGCGCCGCGGGCTCATCACCCGGCCGCCGGATCATGCCCATGAAGACCAGCGCCTGGCCCTGGGGGCAGCGATAGGTGTCGGTCGCCGCGTCGTAGACGAAGGCATCCTTGTGGTACGGATCCCCCAGCCGCGCCTGCTGGGCCTCCGGCATCACCACCGCCTGCCGCAGCTCGTCGCAGCGCTCCAGGTTCGGCCCCGAGTGGTACCCGCCGTCCGCCAGCGTCAGCGCCACCCGCTCCCCGCTCAGCTCCCGCGCCTGCTCGATCAGCGGCCCCAACTGCCCGTGGTCCTCCGGCTCGGCGACCAGGTGCTCCGCCGTCAGCAGCCGCCCGCCCCGCCCCGCCACCTCCGCGTCCAGCGGCGCCGCCATCACCTGCCCGTTGTAGCCGGCCACCGTCGCGCCGTGCCGCCCCTTGACCAGCACCGTGTCCGGGTCGGTCAGGTTCGTCCGCCCGGGCGCGTCCTCGGCCTGCACCGCCGCCAGCGCGTGCTCGACCCGCTCCCGCAACCGGTGCCGCCGCGCCAACTCCCGGGGCAGCGCCGGCGGCGACGGCTCCTCGCCCCCGCCGTTCTGCGCCTCCAGGTCGGCGATCGCCGCCTCGGTCCGCTCCAGCAGCCGCCGCAACTGCTCGGCCGTCAGCGTCCGCCCGCGGGCCGCGTTGCCGAGCAGCTTGGTCCCGTCGACCGCCTGGACCGCCAGGTCGACCAGCCCCAGCTTGACCGCCACCCGCACCGTCCGCTTGAACAGCTGCCGCAACCCCGGGCGATGCTCCTGGTAGAACCGCCACAGCGTGTTGTGGTCCGGCCGCTGCCACCCGCTCAGCCACAGGTACGGCAACTGCTCCTGGCAGGCCGCCTCCAGCTTCCGCGTCGAGCGCACCCCGGTCATGAACCCATACAGCCAGGCCCCCAGCAGCACCCGCGGGCGGTACCCCGGCGCCCCCCGCACCTCCCCGTCCGGGGCGATCCCCAGCTCGCCCCAGGCCGCCCGCTCCAGCCCATCCACGAACGCCGCCACGAACCGGGCCGGGTGGTCCGCCGGGATCAGCTCGTCGAGCGTCGGCGGCAGCAACCAGGTCTGCTCACGACTGAACGGCCGGACCGGCATCGACGCACCTCCACCACACCTCACCTTACCCTACCCCATCGCCCCGCCCCGCCGGTATGCAACATCTGTTCTGAGACAGGCTCTCACGGTCGCGGTACAGATACCCCGCGTCCCGCTCCCTGCCGACCCGGCCGGTCCCGTATGACGACAACGGGGACGCACGGCTCGCGGGCCCGGGTTGAGCGATGACGGGCGACAGGATGATCAAGACGCCAG
>DATADI010000618.1:0-2799 GCA_036258615.1 Thermomonospora sp.
ACGTCCGGGCGGCGCAACACCGCCAGCGCCGCCAGCCAGCCGCCGAACGACCAGCCGCGGATCCCGACCCGGCCGAGGTCCAGCGCGTCCGGGAACGCGCGGGCCGCCTCCTCCAGCGCGGTGACCTGGTCCTCCAGCACCGGCCCGGCGAAGTCGCCGTGCACCGCCCGCTCCCAGGCCGGTCCGCGCGCCGGGGTGCCCCGGCCGTCGGCGATCACCACGGCGAAGCCCTGGTCGGCCAGCCACTGGGCCTCGGTGTAGGCGCGCCGCACGGCCAGCACCCGCTGCGCGTGCGGCCCGCCGTACGGGTCCATCAGCACCGGCAGCCGTCCCGCGCCGGGCTCCCAGCCGGTGGGCAGCACCACCGCCGTGCGGATCCCGCGCTCGCCCGCGTTCAGCAGCCGCACCGACGGGGTGATCACCGGGGTCTCCGCCCGGGAGGCGATCTCGTGGTCGAAGTCCGGGCCGGTGACCCGTACCTCGACGCCGTCCCGGTCCAGCCGCGAGGCGGTCGTCACGGTGACCCGGCCGGACCGCGTCCCGCCGAAGACGCCCTGACCCTCGCTGAGCCGCGTCAGCCCCGACGGGTCGTACGACCACAGATGGATCTCGGTGGGCTCCTCGGACGCGGTGAACAGCACCGCGTCGCCCTCCACGCCCAGCACCGAGCGGACCTGGAGCCCCGGCGGGGTCACCGGCTCGCCGCCCACGGTCAGCCGCCGGGTGTCGGCCTCGGCGTCCTCGACCGTCCACACCAGGTCGCCGCCCCGGGTGCGGGCGGGGACGCCGGGGACGACCTCCAGCCACCGGGCGTCGTGCGCGACGTGCAGCACGGTCGTCCCGCCGTGGTCCGGGTCGATCGTCAGCACCCGCATGACCCGCTGGTCACGGGACTGCACGACGATCATCGGGCCGTGCCGGTCCCAGACGGCGGTGACCAGGTACGGGAACTCGCCGCGGTCCCAGACCACCGCCGTGCGGTCGCCGTCCTCGCCGATCACGTACAGCGCCACGTACGCGTTGGGCGTGCCCGCCGCCGGATAGGCCAGCTCGGTCGCGGGACGGTCCGGGTTGGCCGGGTCGGCGACGTGCCAGCGGGTCACCGGCGTCTCGTCCACCCGCGCCACCAGCAGCCGCGTGCCGTCCGGCGCCCACCAGTAGCCCCGCATGCGGCCCATCTCCTCGGCGGCGATGAACTCGGCGAGCCCGTAGGACACCTGGTCGCTCTCCGGCCGGACCAGCGCCCGGTCGCCCTCGCCGTCCAGCCCGATCATCCGCAGCGTCCGGCCCGACACGTACGCGACCCGCCGCCCGGACGGGTCCGGCCGCGGGTCGAACACCGGGGTCGCCGCCGGGAGGGCGCGCACCGTCCCGGCCCGCAGGTCGGTCGCGAACAGCTGCCCGCCCAGCGCGAACACCGCCGTCCGCAGGTCCCGGTCGGCCGCGAAGCCGACCACGCCGCCCGCCTGCTCACGGGCCCGCTCGCGCCGCGCCCGCTCCTCGGCGGGCAGCTCCTCCTCGCCCGCCACGTCCAGCGCCGCCGGGTCCGCCACCAGCCGCTCCTCGCCGGTGGCCAGGTCCAGCACCCACAGGCAGGTCACCGGGTCGGTGCCGGACCGGGTGCGCAGGAACGCCACACAGGACCCGTCCGGCGCGATCTGGAACCCGCGCGGGACCCCCAGGGTGAACCGACGGGTACGCGCGCTCTGCCGCGGATAGCTGATGCTCATGGTGTGAGTCTGCCAGCCGGGACCGGGCGGTCACGCGACCCTCCCCTCCCGGTGCGCTCGGCGCGGGCGGGCGGGGCCGTGGACGCGGGTACCGTGAGGGGGCGTGAGGTGAACGCCACGCAGCCGATCATGACCGTCCGCCGCGACGGCGCCTGATCAGGCGGTGCCCTCCGGTAGTTTCAGAGGTTCTGCCCCAAGGTCCCCCGCGTACAGGAGTGTCGATGCCGGAGCTGCATTCGGGAGATCCGCGGCGGCTGGGTTCGTACGACGTGCTGGAGCGTCTCGGCGAGGGCGGCCAGGGCGTCGTCTACCTCGGCCAGGGCGCCGACGGCACCAAGGTGGCCATCAAGCTGCTGCGCGCGGACCTGACCGAGGACGAGACCGCCCGCAGCCGCTTCGTCCGGGAGGTGCAGGCGGCCAAGCAGGTCGCCCGGTTCTGCACCGCCCAGGCCCTGGAGGCCGACGTCGCGGGCGACCGGCCGTACATCGTCAGCGAGTTCGTCCCCGGCAAGTCGCTGCAGAAGCTGGTCACCGAGGAGGGCCCGCGCACCGGCGCGGCGCTGGACCGGCTGGCGATCGGCACGATGACCGCGCTGGTGGCCATCCACCAGGCCGGGATCGTGCACCGCGACTTCAAGCCGCACAACGTGCTGGTGGCCCCGGACGGCCCGCGCGTGATCGACTTCGGCATCGCCCGCGCCCTGGACCCGGGCTCGGCGGCCAGCACCAAGGCCATCGGCACCCCCGCGTACATGGCGCCCGAGCAGGTGATGGGCACCGCGCTGACCGAGGCGGTGGACGTCTTCTCGTGGGGCTCGACCATGGTGTTCGCGGCGACCGGGCGGCCCCCGTTCGGCCAGGACACCATCCCCGCCGTGATCAACCGGCTGCTCAACGAGGAGCCCGACCTCACCGCGGTGCCCGACGACCTGGCCGTGCTGATCCGCGAGTGCCTGGCCAAGGACCCGCAGGCCCGGCCCACCGCGCAGGCGCTGATGATGCGGCTGATCGGCGGGGGCGGCCCGGCGGGCGCGGGCGCCGTCCCGCCGGTCCCGGCCGGCGACGCCAC
>DATADI010000619.1:0-4651 GCA_036258615.1 Thermomonospora sp.
GCCAGGGCCGGACCTCGGCGCGTTCCCCCGGGAGCGGTGGGCGGCGGCGATCCGGACGGTCCTGCGGACGATCCCCAACGACGCCCTGTCCTACCCGGAGCCCGGCGGGGCCGCCGCGCTGCGCGCCGAGCTGGCCGGGTACCTCGGCCGGGTCCGCGCCGCGCACGCCGACCCCGAGCGCATCGTCGTGATGAACGGCGTCGCGCACGTGCTGTCCTCGGTGGTGGCGGTGCTGGCCGCGCGGGGGCACCGGGTCCTCGCGGTCGAGGACCCGGCCAGCCACCGGCAGCTCCCCATGCTGGCCGCCGCCGGGATCGAGGTCGTCCGGATCCCGGTGGACGGCGACGGCATCGACGTGGCGGCGCTCGCGGCGTCCCCGGCCCGCGCGGTGCTGGTCACCCCGGCGCACCAGTACCCGACCGGCGTGGTGCTCGCGCCGGAACGGCGGGCGGCGCTGGTGGCGTGGGCGCGCGCGGTGGACGGGGTGGTGATCGAGGACGACTACGACGCCGAGTTCCGCTACGACCGCGACCCCGTCGGCTGCCTGCAGGGCTTCGACCCCGACCGGGTCGTGCTGGCCGGGTCGGTGAGCAAGGCGCTGGCCCCGGCGCTGCGGCTCGGCTGGGCGGTGGTCCCGGAGGCCCTGGCGGAGCCGCTGCGGGAGCACCGCGTCAACACCGACATCGGCGGCCCGGTCATCGAGCAGTACGCCCTGGCCCACCTGCTGGCCTCCGGCGCGTACGACCGGCATCTGCGGTACATGCGCCGCCGCTACCGGGCCCGCCGGGACGCCCTGGCCGCCGCGCTGGCCGAGACCCTGCCCGAGGTCCGCGTCCAGGGTGTCGCGGCCGGATTGCACCTGTATGTTGAGCTGCCTACGGACCGTGACGAGGAGCTGGTCGTGGCGGAGGCGGCACGCCGCGGCGTGGTGGTGGAGGGGGCCGCGCCGATGTGGTCCCGCCCGGCGCCCCCGGCCCTCGTGCTCGGGTACGCGCGGTCCGGGGAGGCCCGGCTGCGGGCGGCGGTGCGAACCCTGGGCCGGGCGATTGCCGCCGGTGCTCGTGGGTAGGACGTGGCGACCGGACGAGGAGGGTGCGGATGATCGAGCCGGACACGCGCGCCGGAGACGAACAGGGGGCACGGATGAGTCTGGACGAGGCCGCACGCCAGCTGAAGCTGGCGGTGCACGACGCGCAGGTGGCGTTCGACTGTCTCGGGCTCGGCGACCTGGAACGGGCGCAGGAGCACTCCATCACCGCCCGTGCCGCGGTGGACGCCGCGACGCTCTCCCTCCAGGAGGCGTTGCGGAGCATGACCCCCGAGGAGGCCGCCCGCCACGGCGAGCACGCCGTCTCGGCACTGGAGGAGTGAGGGCCGTCCCCCGGGGACGACGCCTCAGCGTGGCGCCGGCGCGGGGTGCACCGCGGTGACCGGCTGCGGCGCGAACCCCCGCGCCAGCGCCACGATCGCCACGACCAGCACGGCCGGGACCGCGAACGCCAGGCGCAGCCCGTCGGTCTCGCTGACCGGTGCGACGGCCCCCACCACGGCCGCGCCCAGCACGAACCCGACGTAGTTGAAGACGTTCAGCCGGGCCACGGCCACCCCGAGGCCGGTGGGGTCCACGCGCCCGGCGGCGGAGAAGGCCACCGGGGCGACCACGCTGAGGCCCAGTCCCGCCACGGCGAACGCGGCGATCGCGGAGGCGGCGTTCGGGGCGGCCACCACACCGGCCATCCCGGCGAGCCCCACCAGCCCGCCGAGCCGTACGACGCTCACGCCCCCGTAGCGCCGTACCCCGAGGTCGGCCGCCGCTCGGGCCACCAGCATCGCGACCTGGTACGCCACGTATCCGAGCGGGGCGGCGTAGTCGCTCGCGCCCAGCTCGTCCTCCAGGTATTTGGCGCTGTAGTTCGAGATCGCCGCATCGGCCAGGTAGAACACGCCCATCGCGATGCCCACGACCAGGACGGGACGCCACGGGACGCGCTTGGCGGCGGCCTTCAGCTCCTCGGAGGTCGGCCCGGTGCCCTCCTCGTCCCGGCGGTAGAGACGGCGTCCCGTGACCAGGGAGACGGCCGCGCCCAGCGCCGTGGGGACCACGAAACCGGCGAACAGCGACAGGTCCAGCCGGTTGGCCAGCGCCACCCACAGGCCCCCGAGGATCCCGGCGACGCTCCAGACCGCGTAGAAGCCGGTGAGCAGGCTCTTGCCGTAGCGCCGTTCCACCGCCACGGCCTGCGCGTTCATGGCCGCGTCCACGGCCCCCACGCACAGGCCGAACAGCGCCACCGCCACGTACAGCGGCACCAGGCCACCGCCGGTGAGGCCGACGAGGGCGATCGTGACGCACACCCCGGGCTGGGAGACGCGCAGCACCGGGGCGCTCCCGAAACGGGGGAACAGGGCTCCGGCCACCACGCTGCCCACCCCGGCGACCAGCGGCACGAGCAGCAGCACCAGCGCGAGCGCCCCGTCACTGAGACCGTGCGCGTCCTGGATCCGGGGCACCCGGGTCACCAGCGCGGCGAAGCACAGGCCCTGGACCGCGAACGCGGCGTAGGCCGACAGGCGCGCCCTGCGGTCCCGTGCGGTCATCGGCGCCTCCGGTCGACCAATGTGAAGATGATTCACGTCAGCGTAGGGACCGGGATCGGCCGGGTCAACGGCCGGGAACGCTATCGTCGGGACTGTGGAAGTCCCCTGGCGCCCGGCCCCCGCGGAGCCGGTGACGCGCGTGCACGACCTGCGGGCCTCCGACGCCGACCGGGAACGGGTGGCGGCCGTGCTCGCCGAGGCCCTCGCCGACGGGCGGCTGACCATCGAGGAGCACGCCGAGCGCACCACCCGCGTCTACGCCGCCCGCACCCTCGGCGAGCTGACCGGCCTCACCGGCGACCTGTCCCCGGCCGAGGCCCAGCCGATCCTCGTCGACGACCGCCCCCTGCAGGCCACCTTCGGCACGGTGCGCCGCGAGGGCCGCTGGGTCATGCCGGTGAAGCTGCCCCTGCTGGCCCTGTTCGGCACCGTGGAACTCGACCTGCGCGAGGCGATCCTCCAGCGCCGTCACGTGGTGCTGGACTCGCTGGTGCTGTGCGGGCGGATCCGGCTGCTGGTCCCCGACGGCGTCCGCGTGGACGTCACCGGACGCACCGTCCTGAGCACCCGCGAGGTACGCGTCCGGCCGGACGGCGACGGGCCCACCATCGAGATCAGCGGGCGCATGGTGCTGGGCTCGGTGAAGGCCCGCGCGCCGAAGCGCACGTTCCGCGAGCGGATGCGGGGCCGGCTCCGCAGGGGATCCTGACCGGCCCCGCCCGGCTCACACCGCCTGGTCGAAGTTGATCGCGCTGTAGGCGCGCAGCTTGGCGAGCTGGTGCTCGCTCTGCACCTTGCGGATCGTCCCGCTGCGCGACCGCATCACCAGCGAGTGCGTGACGGCCGTGCCCTTGCGGTACCGGACGCCGTCGACCAGCTCGCCGTCGGTGATCCCGGTGGCGGCGAAGAACACGTCGTCGGAGGTCACCAGGTCGTCGGTGGTCAGCACCCGGCTCAGGTCGTGCCCGGCGTCGATCGCCTTCTGCCGCTCGGCGTCGTCCTGCGGCCACAGCCGGCCCTGGATCACCCCGCCCATGGCCTTGATGGCGCAGGCGGTGATGATGCCCTCGGGCGTGCCGCCGATGCCCAGCAGCAGGTCCACGCCGGTGCCCTCACGGGCCGCCATGATCGCCCCGGCGACGTCGCCGTCGGTGATGAACTTGATCCGGGCGCCCGCCTCGCGGACCTCCTTGACGATCCGCTCGTGCCGCGGCCGGTCGAGGATGACGACCGTCACGTCCTCCACCGTGGAGCCCTTGGCCTTGGCCACGGCCTTGATGTTGTCGGCCACCGGACGCTCGATGTCGACGGCGTCGGCCGCCTCCGGCCCGGTGACGAGCTTCTCCATGTAGAACACCGCGGACGGGTCGTACATCGAGCCTCGGGCGCCCACCGCGATCACCGCGATGGCGTTCGGCATGCCCATGGCGGTCAGCCGGGTGCCGTCGATCGGGTCCACGGCGACGTCGCACTCGGCGCCGCTGCCGTCCCCGACCTCCTCGCCGTTGTAGAGCATGGGCGCGTTGTCCTTCTCGCCCTCGCCGATCACCACCACGCCCCGCATGGACACGGTGTTGATGAGCTGGCGCATGGCGTTGACGGCCGCGCCGTCGGCCCCGTTCTTGTCGCCCCGGCCGACCCAGCGGGCCGCGGCCATGGCGGCGGCCTCGGTCACCCGGACCAGCTCCATGGCCAGGTTGCGGTCGGGCGCGGCCGGCTCCGTGGCGAGCGGAGACGCGGCGGGCGTTTCTTCGGACCTCGCGGACATGGTGGACATCGCGTTGAGCCCTTTCGGTCGGCAGGTGCCCTGAGATTCTCCGGCCCACCCCGGCGAGCCAACAAATTGGACCAGACCAGCGGCCGGCGGCACCGATGACCGGGGGGTACCCGCGAGAACGCCAAGATCACCTCAGGACCGTTCCCGATCCGGATCCGGCGGGCGGGGATCGTGACCGCCGTCCCATAGGGCGTAATCTCTGCTCTCATGAGCAGCGACATCCAGGTGCCGTCCGGCGAGGCCGGTCCCGCCGGTCCCGTCCGCGACGCGGAGGCC
>DATADI010000620.1:0-5924 GCA_036258615.1 Thermomonospora sp.
GCCACCTCGGTCACCGTGCAGTCCGGAGCCACCTCGGCCGCCGTGCAGTCCGGACCCGCCTCGGTCACCGTGCAGTCCGGACCCACCTCCGTCACCGTGCAGTCCGGACCCGCCTCGGTCACCGTGCAGTCCGGAGCCACCTCGGCCGCCGCGCAGCCCGAAGCCACCTCGGCCCCCGTGCAGCCCGGAGCCACCTCGGTCACCGCGCAGCCCGAAGCCACCTCGGCCCCCGTGCAGCCCGGAGCCACCTCGGTCACCGCGCAGCCCGGAGCCACCTCCGTCACCGCGCAGTCCGGAGCCGCCCCGGTCACCGCGCAGCCCGGATCCACCTCGGCCGCGCCGCCCGGAGTCGCTCAGGCCACCGGCCAGCCCGAATGCGCCCCCGCCAACCTCCATCGCCGCCCCTCCCGCCCCGCCGCTTTCCGCCCCCCACCGACTCCCCATGACGGCAGCCGTACATGAGTGATGGAGGTTGAGATGCCGCTGGTCGCGATCTTGGCGTTCGCCGCCGGGACGTTCGCGCTCCGGGTCGGTGGCCCGTTGCTCGGGCGGCGGATGCGGGTTCCGGAGCGGGTGGAACGACTGGTGCCGGTGACGACGGCCGTGCTGTTGATCGCGCTGATGGCCACCTCGACTCTCACCGAGGGACAGGGTTTCGCCGGATGGGCACGGCCCGCCGGGGTGCTGGTCGCCGGGATCCTCGTTCTCCGCCGTGCACCGTTCCCTGTCGTCGTGATCGCGGCTGCGGCGACGACAGCGGGTCTCCGCCTCTGCGGCGTCTCCTGACGACCCACCAGCGAACGGTCGTACCGGATTCTTGTGTCCTCGTCCAGGCCGCAGTGCCCCCGGGCCGGTGCCGCTCCAGGAAGTCCGGATGCTCAGAGGGAGCTGGTGTGCGGGCAACGGCGGTGTCGCCGTACCGGGCCGTTGCCTCCAACACCAGCCATCCGGCCATCAGGCCGCCACCACGCACACAGGGTGCTGTTCGCGCTGTCCCACGACGGAACGTGGCGGGCGTGATCACGATCAGCCATCCGGCCATCAGGTCGCCGCCATGCACACTGGGCGTTGGTCGCGCTGTCCCACGACGGGAACGTGGCGGGCGTGACCGAGGCAGGGTGATCATGGTGGTGGGGCTGTCGTGTTGCCCGTCCCGGGCTCGGCAGGGCGTTCGGCGGCGGGATGTGGCTCGGTTCGGCACAGAGAGGGGCGAAAACCGGCAGAGGGGGAGTTTTCGGGCAGGGATGGGAGCGGGTTTCGTGGGTCGGTGAGTGATCCGCTCAGGGGCTTGTGGCGAACGGATGCCATACAGATGGGCCCGGTACGCCATACACTCGATGGCATGGCCAAGGAGAAGATCACCATTACCGTCGATCCCGAGGTCGTGGCGCAGGCGCGGGCGGAGGTGGCGGCCGGGCGTGCCGCCAGTGTCTCGGCGTACATCGCCGAGGCCACCGTCCAGCGGGCGGTGCGGGAGCGGCGGGCGCGTGATCTTCTCGACGACTGGGGTCCGTTCAGCGACCAGGAACTCGACTTCGCCCGTGCCCTGCTGGACGGCGAGCAGCGTACCGAGCGCGCCGCCTCGTGACCGACTCACCGCGCCTTCCCACCGGACTGTCCGGACGCGTCCTCGACACCCCCGCCATCATCGACCTGGCCACCGGCCGGACCCGCTACATGCGGGCCGTCGCGTACATGGCCGTGCTCAACGGCGACACGCTCGCCGTCCCCGCTGCCGCGCTGGCGCAGGCCGCGGGCATGGTCCCGGCGGGCAGCGACCGTGACCACCTCACCCGCGCCATCGCCGGGGAGGTCGTCATCGTGATCCCGATGAGTCCCCGCGACGCCGTCGACATCGGCGAGCTCGGGGCCAAGCACCGCCTCGGCGTCGCGGCGGCCCATGTCGCCCATACCGCCACGACCCGCCGCTGGCCCATCCTGACCCGCAACGAGGACGCCCACATCTGGCGCGACCTGGGCTTCACCGTCGACGTCCTCCCCTGACCGACCCCCTTTCCTCCACCGAGGCCCCCGCCGCCGACCATCCGTGCCGAACACCGGCTGGTCAACGGTCGGTGAGAGTGATGGCCTGGTTGGGGCAGGTGGCTATGGCCAGGCGGGCGGCGGGGAGGTCGGCGGGGGACGGGGTGTCGTGGAGGAGGATGACCAGGCCCTCGTCGTCGTCCTGGTCGAACAGGTGGGGGGCGTGGTAGGCGCACTGGCCCGCGCCGCGGCAGGCCGTGCGGTCGACCCGCAGGTGGGGGCGGCTCACCATCGGACGGGGAGGGCGTACACGCCGTAGACGGTGATGTCGTCGCGGAAGCGGAGGTCCTCCAAGGGGGCGGCGAGGTCCAGGGCGGGGAAGCGGGCCAGCAGTTCGGTGAGGGCGATCTCGAGTTCGACGCGGGCCAGGGTCTGGCCGAGGCACTGGTGGGCGCCGTGGCCGAAGGCGAGGTGGTGGCCGTTCGGGCGGCGGATGTCGAGGGTGTCGGGATCGCGGTAGTGCCCGGCGTCCCGGTTGGCGGACGGCAGGGCGACCACGACGCCCTCCCCGGCCTCCAGGCGGGCGCCGCCGACCTCGACCGGCTCGCGGGTCACCCGGAAGACGCCGTTCTGGACGACCGACAGGAAGCGCAGCAGTTCCTCCACCGCCGGGCGGATCAGGGACGGGTCCGCCCGCAGCGCGGCGAGCTGGGCGGGATGCCGCAGCAGGGTCAGGACGCTGAGGGCCAGCATGTTCGCGGTGGTCTCGTGCCCGGCGATCAGCAGCAGCCGGGCGATGGCCACCAGCTCCGCGCGGCCGAGCGCGCCCGTCGCGACGTGCCGGGCGGCGAGCCGGCCGAGCAGGTCGTCGGTGGGCTCCCGTTCCCGGGCGGCGACGAGACGGTCCAGGTAGGCGGCCAGCTCTGCGAAACCGGCGGCGGCCCGCTCCGGCGCGACCGAGGTGGACAGGATCGTCATGCTGCGGGACTGGAAGAACGCGTGGTCCTCGTACGGCACGCCGAGCAGCCGGCAGATCACCAGGGACGGCAGCGGCAGGGCGAACCGCTCCACCAGGTCCACCGGCGGCGACCCGCGCTCCAGCTCGTCGAGCAGGCCGGTCACGACGCGGAGGATGCCGGGGCGCATCGCGGTGATCCGCCGGACGGTGAACTCGGAGGTCAGCATCCGCCGCAGCCGCCCGTGGTCGGGGTCGTCCATCCGCAGGAACGACAGGCCCCCCGACGTCGCCGGACGCGCGCTCCGCCGCGGGAACTCCGGGTGCGAGTCGTCGGCGCTGAACCGTGGGTCGGCGAGCACCGCACGGGCGTCGGCGTACCGGGACACCAGCCAGGCGTCCCGCCCGCTGGGCAGCCGGACCCGGACGGGCGGCCCCTGGCGCAGCGCGGCGAACCCCTCCGGCGGGTGGAACGGGTCGGACCTCCGGGTGGGCGGCGGAAGGGGCGACCGTCCGGAAACGTCCACGAGAATGTCCATGGCATTCGGTCTCGTACCCCGGACGATGAACAGATATTCGGCCGTCGAGAAGCGCTCCGAAGAATATTCCGGACGTCATGCACGGCGGCCGTATCCACCGCCACATCACCGGCATCACCGCAGGACCGGGCGGTTGCGACGGGACTGCGTGCCATTCCATGAAAAAACCCCGGCACCCACCGTGGAGTGCCGGGGATTCGCCGGGGAAATGGTCAGACGGACTGGTGCGTCAGCTCCGCGGCGCCCTGGTCGGCCAGCCACCGCTCGGCGTCGATGGCGGCCGAGCAGCCGCTTCCGGCGGCGGTGATCGCCTGCCGGTAGACGTGGTCGACCACGTCGCCGGCGGCGAACACACCCGGGATCTTGGTCCGGGTGGAGGGGGCGTCCACCAGCAGGTAGCCGTTCTCGTCCAGGTCGAGCTGGCCCTTGAACAGCTCGCTGCGCGGGTCGTGGCCGATCGCGATGAACAGGCCGGTGGCCTCCAGCGTGGACTCCTCGCCGGTCTTGCGGTTGCGGATCCGCACCCCGCTGACCCGGTCGTCGCCGAGCACGTCCACGACCTCGCTGTCCCACACGAAGCGGATCTTCTCGTTGGCGAACGCCCGGTCCTGCATGATCTTGCTGGCGCGCAGCTCGTCCCGCCGGTGCACCACGGTGACCGTCCGGCCGAACTTGGTGAGGAACAGGGCCTCCTCCATGGCGGTGTCGCCGCCGCCGACCACCACGATGTCCTGGTCGCGGAAGAAGAAGCCGTCGCAGGTCGCGCACCAGGAGACGCCCCGGCCGGACAGCCGCTTCTCGTTCGGCAGGCCCAGCTCGCGGTAGCCCGACCCGGTCGCGACGATCACCGACCGGGCATGGAAGACGTCGTCGCCGACCCTGACCACCTTCGGGTCGGCGGCCAGGTCCACCTCGGTGACGTCGTCGGCGACCAGTTCGGCGCCGAACCGCTCGGCCTGCTTGCGCAGGTTGTCCATCAGGTCGGGGCCGAGGATGCCGTCGGGGAAGCCGGGGAAGTTCTCCACGTCGGTGGTGTTCATCAGGGCGCCGCCGGCGGTGACCGAGCCCTCGAAGACCAGTGGCCGCAGGTCGGCCCGCGCGGCGTAGATCGCGGCCGTGTAACCCGCCGGGCCCGAGCCGATGATGATGACGTTGCGGACGTCGCTCACGTGTGCGCCTTTCGTTGCCTTGCCTCGGATCGCTTCCGCCGCCGTGCGGCGTGGCCCCGGCGTTGACCCGGTCCGCCAGTGGCGTCAACCGATCCTAGGCCCCGGGGATTCCCGGGCACGCGCGCACTACCCCTGTGATGGGAGGATGTCATCGTTTCCGACGAGCGGAAAGGGGGCCGCACGGTGGCGAGGGTCCTGCTGCTGCACTCGATGTACGGGCTGCGCCCGGCGGTGCACGCGGCGGCCGACCGGCTGCGCGGGGCCGGGCACGAGGTGCACGTCCCGGACCTGTACGCGGGCCGCGTCGCCGACGACCCGGAGGCCGCCGAGGCGATCCGGGAGGAGATCGGGCGGGACGAGCTGCTGCGCCGCGCCGTCGCCGCCGCCGCGCCGCACTCCGACGCGGGCCTGGTGTACGCCGGGTTCTCCCTCGGCGGCGCCCTGGCGCAGAACCTGGCGCTCGCCGACGAACGCGCCCGGGGGCTGGTGCTGCTGCACGGCACCTCCGACGTGGCCGACGACGCCGCGACCGGCATCCCGGTGCAGCTGCACGTCGCCGACCCCGACCCGTACGAGACCGACGACTGGCTGAACGCCTGGTACCTGCGGATGCGCCGGGCGGGGGCCGACGTCGAGGTCTACCGCTACCGCGGCGCCGGCCACCTGTACACCGATCCCGGCCTGCCCGACCACGACGCCGACGCCGCCGAACGGACCTGGGCGGTCGTGGAGTCGTTCCTGGCGGAGTTCTAGCCCGTCAGGGGGTGCGGGCCGGGATGTCGGTCCGCCGCAGGACGTCCGGGACGCCGGGGCCGCAGCCGGGCCCGGCGACCACCACCCGCCAGGTGGAGGCGTCGGCCGGGATGACGATCACCGTGGCCTCGCGGCTCTCGAAGGTCGCCGCGTCCACCAGGACCGGCTTGACCCCCCGGGTGTGCTCCTCGACGCATCCGGCCAGCCGCGCGCCGGGTGGCCGGTGGGCGGTGAGCGTCCGGCCCCGGGTCACCACGTCGGCGACCTGGTCGCCCAGCGTGGCGGCCCGGTAGTGGGTGCCGCTGGCCGTCACCGGGTACGCCGCGGCCTCGCCGGGGCCGGGCCGGCGCGGGGGGTCGGCCGGGGGCGCCGTGTGGCTGTTGCGGGCGTCGTCGCCGTCGAGCAGCTCGGTGCCGAGCAGGGTGCCGCCGCCCACGGCCACCAGGGTGGCCGCCGCGGCGGCGAAGAGCCGCGCGTGCCGTCGCCGCCGCCGGTGCTCCAGGGAGTGGATCCGGCCGCCCGGGG
>DATADI010000621.1:0-4076 GCA_036258615.1 Thermomonospora sp.
CTGGCGGGCACCGGGGAGGCCGACGGGGACGCGCCCGCCAGCGCCTGCTCGGCCCACCGGTCGACCGCCACCAGGGCGGCCGGGGCGTCCAGGTCGTGGGCCAGGTGACGGCGCACCTCGGCGGCCACGGTCGCCGCGGGCGGCCCGGCGGGCAGCCGCACCGCCGCGCGCCAGCGCTCCAGCCGGTCGTTGGCGCGGTCCAGGTCGCCGCCGGTCCACTCCCAGTCGGAGCGGTAGTGGTGGCCGAGCAGCGCCAGCCGGATCGCCATCGGGTCCACGCCGTCGGCCCGCAGCCGCGACACGAACACCAGGTTGCCGCGCGACTTCGACATCTTCTCGCCGTCCAGCCCGACCATGCCCGCGTGCACGTACGCCTGGGCGTGGGGCCGCTCCCCCGTGGCGACCTGGGCGTGCGAGGCGCCCATCTCGTGGTGCGGGAACGCCAGGTCCGAGCCGCCGCCCTCGACGTCGAACGCCATGCCCAGATGGTGCACGGAGATCGCCGAACACTCCACGTGCCAGCCCGGCCGCCCGCGGCCGAACGGGGAGTCCCAGCCCGGCTCGCCCGGCCGCTGCGCCAGCCACAGCAGCGCGTCGAGGGGGTCCTTCTTGCCGCGCCGGTCCGGGTCGCCGCCGCGCTCGGCGAACAGCGGCGTCATCTCCTCCCGGGAAAGCCCGCTGACCTGCCCGAACTCCGGGTCGCTGCCGATCGGGAAGTACAGGTCGCCGTCCACCTCGTAGGTCGCGCCCCGCGACCGCAGCCGCTCGACCATCTCCACGATCAGCGGGATCGACTCCACCGCCCCGACGTAGTGGTCGGGCGGCAGGATCCGCAGCGCGGTCATGTCGTCGCGGAACAGCGCGATCTCCCGGTCGGCCAGGTCCCGCCAGTCGACCCCGGTCTGCTGCGCGCGCTCCAGCAGCGGGTCGTCGACGTCGGTGGCGTTCTGCACGTAGTGGACGGTGTGCCCGCCGTCCCGCCACACCCGGTTGGCCAGGTCGAAGGCCAGGTAGGTGGCGGCGTGGCCGAGGTGGGTGGCGTCGTAGGGGGTGATGCCGCACACGTACATCCGGGCCGCCGCCCCCGGCCGCGTGGGCCGGACGGCACCGCTGGCGGTGTCGTGGAGGTGCAGCGGCAGCGCGGACCCTGGCAGTCCGGCGTCGGGCAGGCGGGGTACCTCGGGGGCGGGCCACGATCGCATGCCTGAAGCTTATCCGGGGGCCGAAATCCGCTTGACGGCGGAGATCGTTCTAGGGTCGGGGAAGCACCACGGCCCAGGCGGACGGGTCGCCGGGGGCCGCGCTGAAGTCGTACCGGACGCCGTGCGGGGACAGGCCGACCAGGCTGACCGAGGAGGTGCCCCACCGGCGGCCCTCCCCGAACTCGCGGGCCAGCACCAGGGCCCGCCGGTCGGCCGGGTCCAGGCCCCCGCCGTCCAGCAGCGGCAGCCACCCGCCCCACGCCTCGGCGGTGGTCCCCGCGCGCGGCTCGGGACGACCGGCGGCGGCCAGCAGCGGGCGGAAGTGGGCGATCCGCGCGGCCATCTGCGCCGCGCCCTCCCGCTCGTCCGGAGTGTCCCCCGGCTCCTCGGTGGCGCCCTCCAGGCCGGTGTTGACGATCAGGTGCAGGCCCGGCCCGAGCCGCCGCTCCACGGGCGCGGCGCCGTCCCAGCTCCACAGCCGGACGCCCGCGAGGTCGGCGCACACCAGGTGGAACGGGTCGAAGCGGGCCCAGTCCAGGTCGTCGAGGCCGCCGGTGGCGGCGGCCAGCAGCGGCAGCTCACCGCGGGACAGGCGGCCCGCCTCGGGGGCGAGCGGGCCCCGGCCGTTGAGGACGCAGGCGGCGCGGAGTGCGCCCGGGTCGACCGCCAGCCAGGTGCCGCCCGCCTGGCGGTCCCGGCCGCCGAGCAGCGCGGGCCGGGCGGGCCAGTGGGCGGCGGGCGGGTCCCACGGCCGGTCGGCGAACTCGTCGCGGACACCGGCCAGCAGAACGGGAAAGGGGGACGAAGGGTCGACACTGACCACGGCCGTACACATGGCCGCTATTGGACCATTCCGGACACGGCGGGGTCAGAGCGGGGGCCACGGTATGGCGGGCCAGTCCTCCGGCGGGTAGGGGTGGATGCGGTGCTTGAGCATCAGGTCCACGCGGCGGCGGGTGGCGTCCACCTCCTCGGCGGTGAGCAGGCCGCCGAGCCGCTGGAGCAGGGGCCCGCCGCGCAGCGCGGCCTGGAGGCGCTGCAGCGCCTCGACCGCCTCGTCGGTGAGCCGCTTGCCGCGCCACTGCCACAGCACCGTCCGCAGCTTGTACTCGACCGAGAACGTCACGCCGTGGTCGCAGCCGTACACGTGCCCGGGGCGGCTGGTGGCGCCGGGCGGCAGCAGGTGCCCGATCTTGCGGTCGGCGTTGTTGATCGCCGCGTCGAACACCGCCATCCGCCGGATCGCCGCGTCGTCGGACCGCGACAGCGCCACCACGTCCACGTCGGGGTCGGGCTCGACCCACAGCTGCACCATCCCGTCGCCGTACGGGCCGTCGCGGTGCACCGTCGGCGGGACGATGTGCCAGCCCATGGCCTCCGAGACCAGGTAGGCGGCGACCTCGCGGGCGGCGAGCGTGCCGTCGGGGAAGTCCCACAGCGGGCGCTCCCCGGCCACCGGCTTGTAGACGCAGGCGGCGCGGAGCCCGTCCAGCTCGACCGAGCAGTACAGGGTGGCGTTGGAGGCCTGGACGAGGCGGCCCTCGACGCTGAGCCGGCCGTCGGTGAGCAGCCGTTCGGCGGTCTCGGTGTCGGCCGGATCGACCGTGCCGTCGCCGGGCGGGACCGCCGGACGGTCCCGGGACGCCTGGCTCATGGGGTCATTCTCCCGGCCCGCGCGGGCGTCTTCCAGTGCGCCATGTCAGCCGAGGTGCCCGTTCTGCCGGGGGCACACGTGCCCGGAGGCGTTCAGCGGCAGGCCGCACAGCGGGCAAGGCGGGCGGCCCGCCGAGACCACCTTCAGCGCCCGCTCGGCGAACGCCCGCGCCTGCCCGGCGGTGATCCGCACCCGCAGCACCACGATCGCCGGGTCGTCCTCGCCGGGCTCGGCGGCCAGCGGCTCGACCCCCTCGTCGGCGGTGACCTCCTGCGCCTCGATGATGACCCGCTGGTCCTCCGGGTCCCAGGCCAGCGCCATGGTGCCGACCCGGAACTCCTCCTCCACCGGCTGGTCGAGGGGCGCGTCGTCCTGCAGCTCGGCCGGGGTGACGGCGGGCACCGCGGCGCTGCCGCCGGTGCGGCGCAGCACCTCGTCCAGCAGCTCCTCCAGGCGCTCGGCGAGCATGGTGACCTGGAACTTCTCCAGCCCGACGCTGGTGATGCGGCGGCCGTCGCGGGCCTGGAGGTAGAAGGAGCGGTCGCCCGGCTGCCCGACGGCGCCGGCGACGAACCGCTCCGGCATGTCATAGGAGATGACGGGCACGGCAGACCTCCCCTCGCGGAATCCGGCGGGTACGGGTACGCGTCGACCTCACGGAGACGACCTTACGCGCCACCGCCCACTGGTGCGTCGCCCTCTCCCCCCGCTGGCGCGCCGGGGCGCGGCAGCAGGCCGTCCACCCCGCCGCCGGTGTCGTTCAGCCGCACGACGAACGGGCGCAGCTCGGTGTAGCGGATCACGGTGAGCGAGGCGGGGTCGACCTGGATGCGCTGGAACTGGTCCAGGTGCAGGCCGAGGGCGTCGGCGACGATCGCCTTGATGATGTCGCCGTGGCTGCACACCAGGTACGCGGCGTCCTCGCCCGCCTCGGCGGTGACGCGGGCGTTCCACTCCCGCACGGCGGCCACCGCGCGGTGCTGGGCGGCGGCCATCGCCTCCCCGCCGTCCCCGGGGAACGTCACGGCGCTGGGGTGCGCCTGCACGACGCGCCACAGCGGCTCCTCGGCCAGTTCCTTGAGCGGGCGTCCCGTCCAGTCGCCGTACCGGACCTCGCCGAACCGCTCGTCCCGCCGGACGCCGCCCGGCGGGGGCTCGGCGCGGGCTTCGAGGACGGCGCTCGCGGTCTCCAGCCCCCTGGACCGCTGCCTGGAGACCGC
>DATADI010000622.1:0-12222 GCA_036258615.1 Thermomonospora sp.
CCCCCCGGCGTTGTCATCGCGTGCGGGCGACCTCGGCGGCGATGGCGCGCATCACCGGGAGGGTCTCGGACTCGGCGAGGCTGACGAACGTGCTCTTGACGATGACCACGTCGTGCTTGAGGGAGACGTAGATGATCTGCCCGAACGCGCCGCTGGCGTAGAAGCCGTCGGCGCCGTCCAGCCACCAGTGCAGGCCGTACCTCGGGGAGACGCCGGAGGGGCTGAGCGAGGAGGCGACCCACGCGGCGGGCACCACCTGGCGGCCCCGCGACCGGCCCTCGTCGAGCATCAGTTTCCCGAACCGGGCGTAGTCGCGGTCGGTGGCGTAGTAGCAGCAGTAGCCGAGGCTGTTGCCGTTGCGGTCGTTGGCGACGTCCACCGTGTCGGCCATCCCGGCGGGCCGCCACAGCTTCTCCCCGACGTACTCGTGGTACGGCACTCCGGTGGCCCCGGCCAGCACGAGCGCCAGGACCACGGTGTTCATGCTCGTGTAGTTGAACTGGCTGCCGGGCTCCCAGGCGCGGACCTGCCGGGCGGCCATGACCGGGGTCGGCACGCCGAGGATCGACTGCGTGTGCAGCGGGATGTCGTTGATCGGCTCGTTCCAGGCGATGCCGGAGGACATCCGCAGCAGGTCGCGGATCGACACGTCGCCGAACGCGGAGGAGGCCAGCCTGGGCACGTACGTCGCGACGGTGTCGTCCAGGGAGTGGATCTTCCCCTCCTCCAGGGCGATCCCGATGGCGGCGGAGGTGAACGACTTGGCCATCGACCAGGACTGGAACCGGGTGTCCTTGGAGAAGCCCGCCGCGTACCACTCCTTGACGATCTTGTCCCCGTCCAGCACCACCAGGCCCTGCGCGGCGCGCGAGAGGTAGTCCTCCAGAGTGCGGGTCCGGCCGTCGTGCGTGTAGGTGACGTTCAGGTCGCGCGGCGCGCTCGTCAGCGGCACCGGGTCGGCCGCGGGCTGCACCCGGTCGAAGCTGGTGAACTTGATCGAGGTCGGCGCCGCGAGGGCGGCGGGCGCGACCGGGCCGGGGGCGGCGGCGGCGGGGGCTCCCGCGAGGCCGAGGGAGCCGAGGGACAGGGCGGCGGCCAGGGCGAGGGACAGCGGTCTGCGGCGCATCGGGGTCTCCGGGGGGTGGACGCCAGGGGGCCGGGGCGCACCTCGACGGCGAACGGCAACACGAAGACTTCTCACGTCAAAGGTGGCGAACCGGACAGTAGCTCGCCGTGATCACCCCCACAAGGCACCGCGGACAGACTGTGGAGACCCACAGTCCCGCCCGGTCGGCGAGGGCTCAGCGCCGGTGGGACACGATGCGGCGGATCCCGGACGGCGTGACCGTCAGGACGTCCACCGCGACCGGCCGGGCCGCGCCCCGCCGGTAGGTCACCACGGCGGGCCGCCCGCCCACCACGACCGGCCGCAGCCGGCAGTCGCCGAACGCCGGGCACTCGGCCGCCAGGAACCGCAGGATCGCCTCCCGCCCCCGCACGGTCGCGGGCGGGACCTCGCACTCGGCGTCCTCGGTCAGCAGCCGGGCCAGCTCGGCGGCGTCCGCGTTCTCCATCGCCGTCACGTACCGGTCGAGCATCGCCCGCACCCGGGGGTCGGCGGGCTCCCGGCGCGCCGCCGACGCCTCGGGCCGCCGGACGCGGGCCCGCTGGAGCATGCTGTTGACCGCGGCCCCGGTCGTGCCGAGCAGCTCGGCGACCTCCCCGGCCCGCCAGCCCAACGCGTCCCGCAGGATCAGCGCCGCGCTCTGCCGTCCGGGCAGGCTCCGGCAGGCGGCCAGCAGCGCCAGCCGCATGGTCTCCCGCGACTCGGCCACCGCCGCCGGGTCCGCCTCCGGCGGCGAGGGCAGGTCGTACGGCCCGTCCGGGACGGGCACCGCGCGGCGGCTCCGCTGGTCCAGCGCGGTCAGGCAGACGTTGGTGGCGATCCGGTACATCCAGCCGCGCAGGGCGGCAGCGCCTTGGAGGTCGGCGTCGCGGTGGGAGCGCAGGGCGCGCAGCCAGGTCTCCTGGACGGCGTCCTCGGCGTCCGCGCCCGTCCCGAGCATCCGGCGGCAGTACGCCACCAGCTCGGCCCGCAGCGGGTCGATCAGCCGGACGAACTCCTCGTCCTCCACGGTCACGGACATCGCCACTCCCTCAGGTCATGGTCCACCGTCCATGACAACCGGACCGGGCGCGAAAAGTCATCGGCGTGTTTTCGGCCGCCGCCCGGTTTCCAGGTCATGACGACACAGACGCAGACTTCGTCCCCGCACCGCTGGAAGGCGCTCGCCCTGCTGTGCGCGGCGTTCTTCATGGTCGCCCTCGACGGCCAGATCGTGATCCTCGCGATGCCGTCGATCCAGGAGGACCTGGGCATGACCCCGGCGGCGCTGCAGTGGGTGCTCAGCGGCTACCTGCTGGGGTTCGGCGGGCTGCTGCTGCTCGGCGGCCGGGCCGCCGACCTGCTCGGACAGCGCCGCCTGTTCACCGCGGGCACCGCGCTGTTCCTGCTGACCTCGCTGCTGTGCGGGCTGGCGTGGACCGGCGGGGTGCTCGTCGGCGCCCGCGTCGGCCAGGGAGTCTCGGCGGCGGTCATGTCGCCGACCGCGCTGGCGCTGCTGATGCACGCCTTCGACGAGGGCCCCGAACGCAACCGGGCCCTGGCGGTCTGGACCGGCACCGGCGCGTTCGGCGCGACCGCCGCCCTGCTGGTCGGCGGCGCCCTCACCGACCTGCTCGGCTGGGAGTGGGTGTTCCTCCTGAACGTTCCGGTGGCCGTCGTGATGCTGGCGCTCACCCCGGTGCTCCTGCCGGCGGGCCGCCCCCGGGGGCCGCGCGGCGGCTTCGACACCGCCGGGGCCCTGACCAGCACGCTCGCGTTCGTCCTGCTGATCCTCGCCGTGGTGGAGGCCCCGGAGGCCGGGTGGGCGAGCGCCCGTACCCTGGGCCTGCTCGCCGCGTCGGCCGTCCTGCTGGCGGTCTTCGCGGCGGTGGAGCGCCGGGCGGCGGCCCCGCTGGTGCCGCTGCGGCTGTTCCGCTCGCGCGCACTGACCGGCGGAAACCTGCTGATGTTCCTCGCCGGGATGATCCTGGTGGGCTTCAACGTAGTCGTGTCCCTGTACGCCCAGCAGGTGCTGCTGTACTCGGCGGTGTTCTTCGGCGTCGGCACCCTGGCGTACGCGCTGATGGACATCGCCTCCGCCAACGTGGGCGGCACGGTCGTCACCAGGCTCGGCTACCGTCCCGTCGCGCTCGCCGGGATGCTGCTGCTGGGCCTCGGCTGCCTGCTGATGACCCGCGTCTCCCCCGGCGGCGACTACTTCGGCGACCTGTTCTGGGGGCTGCTGGTGTTCGGCTCGGGCGTCGGCACCTGCTTCGTGTCCGTCACCATCGCCGCGCTGACCGGCGTGGACGAGGCGGACGCGGGCGTGGCCTCCGGGCTCAACAACGCCGCGTTCTGGATCGGCGGGGCCCTGGGTGCCGCCGTCGTCACCACCGTGTCGGTCACCTTCACCGACGGCACCGGGCCGGCCGCCCTCACCGACGGCTACCGGGCCGCCTTCGCCGCGTGCACGGCCCTGGCGGCGCTGGGGGCGGTCATCGCGGTCCTGCTGCCCCGGCGGGACGACCGCGAGGGTGCGCAAGCCCTTACCTCTGAGTGATCCCTTGGGTGATTAGCGTCACCAAGATTCCACTTTGTGTGAGCATCTCCTGACAGATGGCAGTCATCGGGACGGTTCGCCGTACGAGGGAGATCGCTGTGGGCTCTGGGCTGTTCGGCGGGATCGGCGGGGTGGCCGGCGCGCTGGGGGGAACGGGCGGGCAGGCGCGGGAGGTGGACGAGGCCGACTACGTGGTGGTGGGGTCGGGGCCCGGCGGGGCCCCGGTGGCGGCCCGGCTGGCGGAGGCCGGGTTCTCGGTGGTGGTGCTGGAGGCCGGGCCGCCGGAGGGCGACAAGATCTTCTACGACGTCCCGGCGTTCAGCGGGTACGCCGCCGCGTCGGACACGATGGTCCGCTGGGACCACTACGTGCGGCACTACACCGACGCCGAGCTGGGCGAGGCGAGTTCCCAGTGGGTGACGGGACGCGGGGTGCTGTACCCGCGGGCCTCCACGCTCGGCGGGTGCACCGCCCACCACGGCATGATCACCATGTATCCCGAGCACGCCGACTGGGCGTACGTCCAGCGGCTCACCGGGGACGACTCCTGGGCCCCCGAGCGGATGTGGGAGCACTGGGAGCGGGGCGTGCTGGGGTGGCAGCCCGTGGAGTTCCCGCCGCTGGAGTTCCTGGAGCTGGACGGGCAGCTCGCCGCGCTGTTCAAGGCCGCCGCCGCCGAGGCGCGGGGACTCCCGGGCGGCGACGTCGTGGACGACGTGCGCGGCGTCAACAAGCGGCCGAACGTCGACGCCAGCGCGCAGGGGTTCTTCTACACACCGCAGGCGACGCAGGGGGGCCGCCGGGTCGGCCCGAGGGAACGGCTGCTGGCCGTGGCGCGGGCCCATCCCGGGCGGCTGACGATCGTCTGCGACGCGCTCGCCGAACGGGTCGTCCTGGAGACCGCGCCGGACGGTCGGCAGCGCGCCGTCGCCGTGGAGTACCTCAAGGGAAGGCACCTGTACGGGGCCTCCCCCAAGCACCGTGCACTGTCGGACGCCGAACGCGCACAGGCCCGGCGCAGCGTACGGGCCCGGCGCGAGGTGATCGTGGCGGGCGGGGCGTTCGCCAGCCCGCAGCTGCTGATGCTGTCGGGCATCGGCCCCCGCGAGCACCTGGCGCGGCACGGCGTCCCCGTCAAGATCCACCTCCCCGGGGTGGGCGGCAACCTCCAGGACCGGTACGAGGTGTCCGTGGTCACCGACCACCCGCCGTTCTTCGCCACCGCGCCGTGCACGTTCGGCAAGGGGCTGGCCGACCCGTGCCTGGCGGCGTGGCAGGCGGGCACGCTGGTGGGCCTGGGCCGGTACGGGTACGGCAGCAACGGGATCATCGGCGGCGTCAAGCGCCGGTACGGCTCCGACCGGCGCGCCGAGCTGTTCGTGTTCGGGTCGCTGGCCGACTTCCGCGGGTACGTGCCCGGCTTCGACCGGGGCTACGGGCACGAGCGGTTCAGCTGGCTCGTCCTCAAGGGGCACTCGCGGTCGCGCGCCGGGACGGTCCGGCTGGCCGCGGCCGACCCGACGGTCCCGCCGCTGATCAACAAGGCGAACTTCGACGACGGCGCGGGCGGCGCCGAGGACCTGGCGGCGCTGGCCGAGGGTGTGCGGACGATCCGCCGGATCAACGCGGCGGCGGGCAAGGGCACCGAGGTGTGGCCCGGCCCCGAGGTGGACGGCGACCGCCTCGAACCGTGGATCCGCCAGGAGGCATGGGGTCACCACGCCTCCTGCACCAACCCGATCGGCCCCGCCGACGACCCCCGTTCGGTGCTGGACGGGCGGTTCACCGTCCACGGCACCGCCAACCTGCGGGTGGTGGACGCCTCGGCGTTCCCCCGCATCCCGGGCCTGTTCATCTGGGCGCCCGTGGCGATCGCGGCGGAGAAGGCCGCCGCCGACATCCTCGCCGCCGCCGGAGCCCGCGCCGCGCACTGACCCCGTCCACTCCCCCGATCCCCGAGGCACAAGGAGCACCCCCATGTCCACGTCCCACGACGACACCCCGCACCGCGCCACCGGTCTCCTCCACACGGCCGCCGGTGTCGCGGACGTCCTGCTCGGCGGCGCGGAGGGGGCCGCCCGGCGGGCGCGGTCCCTGCTGCGCCGGTCGGACCTGGCGGACCTCGCCCGCGACGGCCACGACGACCTGCGGGCCCGGGGCGAGCTGGCGGTCCGGCGCTACCTGCCCGAGCCCCACCTGGAGGTCCTGGCCCGGCGCGCGATCGCACGACGGCAGTCCGGCGATGCATGACCATGAGGTCTTCCGGTCCCGGGTGGACGCCGCGCTGGAGGCGTTCGTCGCGCGGGAGTCCGCGGAGGTCGTCACGCTCGATCCCTGCCTCGGCCCGGTCGTCGACCAGCTCCGGCAGGCCGTCAGCGGCGGCAAGCGCGTGCGCGCGGCGTTCTGCTACTGGGGCTGGCGGGCCGCCGGGCAGCCGGACACCGACGCGGTGATCCGGGCGGCGGCGGCCATGGAGCTGGTGCACGCCGCCGCCATCGTGCACGACGACATCATCGACGACAGCGCCGTCCGGCGCGGCGTCCCCGCCGCCCACGTCGCGCTGCGCGGCCCCGGCCGCCCGTCCGGGGGCGACCGCGGCACCGCGCTGGCGATCCTGGTCGGCGACATGCTCATGACCTGGGCGGCGCACCTGTTCAACACGTGCGGGCTGCCGCACAGCTACGTGAGCCGGGCGCGGTCGCTGTGGGTGACGCTGGCGCGCGAGCTGATCGCGGGTGAGTGCATGGAGATCCTGCGGCCCGGCGCCCGGCCCGAGGTGGACGACGCGCTGCAGATCATCCGGTTCAAGACGGCCAAGTACACCGTCGAACGCCCGCTGCACATCGGCGGGACGCTCGCCGGTGCCTCCCCCGGGACGCTGGAGGCGTTCACCGCGTACGGGGTGCCGCTGGGCGAGGCGTTCCAGCTCCGCGACGACCTGATCGGCGTGTTCGGCGACCCGGGCCGGACCGGCAAGTCCAACCTGGACGACCTGCGGGGCCGCAAGCCGACGGCGCTGCTGGCGCTCACCCTGACGGCCGTCAAGGACGACGACCGCGAGGAGTTGCGGCACCTGCTCGACGGTCCCGGCCCGGCCGACGACGACCTGCGGGCCGTCCGGGAGATCATCGAGCGCTCCGGGGCCCGCGACCACGTGGAGACGATGATCGCGCAGCGGGTGCGCGCCGCCCTCGCCGCGCTGACCCGGGCCCGTCTCCGCCCGCCCGCCACCGAGGCGCTGACCCTGCTCGCCTCGGCCCTGACCACCCGCGACTCCTGACCTCCGGAGGCAGCCCCATGCAGTACACCGAGGAACACATGGACGCCCTGCGGCAGCAGGGCGACGAGTACGCCGACGCCGTCGTGCAGAAGCTGTTCGAACGCGGCGAGGTCGGCCGGTTCAACACCCTGATGCGCTGGTTCACCTCCTCCGACGCCGAACTGCCCGACGGCACCCCGGAGATCGCCCGCGAGTACCTGGAGGCGACGCGGACGCCGCCGGACTGGGTGGACTGGGAGATCATGGAGCGGGCGCGCGAGTTCTTCATCGACAACAGCGCGCACATCTCCACCTGCCTGGCGTTCGCGTCGATGCCCATCGGCTACGCCGTCCCGCACATGGCCAAGCTGCTCAGCGCGACGCACGCCCTGGAGTACCCGAACCGGCGGATGGCCGAGACCGGGCAGTTCACCGTGTACCTGATGCGGCCGGACGCGTTCCACGCCGGGGGCAAGTTCGTCGCGGCGGCGCAGAAGGTGCGGCTGCTGCACGCGTCCATCCGCTACCACCTGAACAAGGAGGACGCCTGGGACGTCGCCGCGCTGGGCACCCCGCTGTGCCAGGAGGACATGCTCGGCGCGCAGATGGGCTTCTCCCTGTACGTCCTGGACGCCCTGCACCGGCTCGGCATCCGCATGTCGCCCGAGGGGGCGGAGGCGTACTACTACGCGTGGCGGGTCGTGGGGGCGATGCTGGGCATCGACCAGGGCGCGACCCCGCCGGACCTGACCGCCGCGCGCGCCTTCAGCGACCGGTACATGGTGCGGCACCTGGGGCCCTCGCCGGAGGGCGTCAACCTGACCCGCCAGTTGATCACGATGTACCAGGAGGTCGTGCCCGGGACGCTGGTCGATCCGGTGGTGCCCGCGCTGATCCGGTTCCTGGTGGGGGACACGATCTCCGACTGGCTGGAGGTGCCGCGCTCGCCGTGGGACACGATCGTCAAGGTCGCCCCGGCGGTGTTCGGCGTGCTGGAGGAGGTCGAGGACCGCACGCCGTACGGCACCTGGCTGCTGGACCGCGTCGGGCAGCTCGTGGCGTCGTTCGAGCTGAGCGCCCTCACGCGGGGGCGGGTCATGCACTACACGATCCCCACCTCGCTGAAGAAGGAGTACGGCGTGAAGTCGCCGTACCACGCCGCCGCCCGCTGGACCCCGCCGCCGCTGTCCCTGCCCGCGCACTGACCCCGGGCCTTTGCCGGGCCGCCTCTTCTCAGTACCGGACGGCGTAACGCCGGGCCTTGCCGGTCAGGGCGAAGGGGCGGCCCTCCGGGTCGGTGACGGTGAGGGTGGCGGGGCCCTTGCGGTCGAGGTAGCGGACCTTGAGCGTGAAGGCGCAGTGGTGGCGGCGCGCGGTGAAGACCAGGGCGAGGGTGTACCGCTCGTCCAGCTTCAGGTCGATGTTGAGCTGCGGGAACGTCTGGCCCTTGCGGTCGGTGCGGACCAGCCGGGGTTTCGGCTTGTCCATATCGACGGTGAACGATGCGGCTCCCCGGTCTCCCTGGTTGAGAACGGGGATGTACGTGCCGTTCAGGTTGCTCGTACAGGGGGCGGCGAGTTCGGGGTGGACGTCCACGACCGTGACCGGGGCCGTCCGCTGACCGGTCAGGACGAGGGTGACGGCAAGGCTGCTCACGGCGGCCCCCTGGTGGCGGGCAGCGAGCGAGGCGGCCTCGGCCCGCCCGGTGAGCAGGGCCGTCCGGTCGGGGCCCTCGGTGAGAGCCCTGGGCAGCGCGTAGGCGTCGGGGGACTGGTGGTCGACGATGACGTGGTGCCCGACGGGGTCGCGGCCCTCGCCGGGGCTGGTGCCGAGTCCCGTGCCGAGCCGGCCGCCGAGCACACCGGCGGTGGCGGTGACCGTGGCGAGCACGCCCGCCGCCAGGACGGAGCCCAGCCACACGGCCGGGCGGCGCAGCAGCAGACGGACCTTCCCGGGGCGCGGCGGGTGGTCGTGGCGGCGTTCCCGGGAGGCTTCGGGCCTGCGGTATCCCATGATCAGCCTTTCGGTCCGATGCGCCGAAGCCCGGCGGCGACCGCCTCGGCGACGCGGGTGGCCGCTCCGGGCCTGTCGATGACCGTGACCTCCGCGAGGACGCGCCCGGTACGCAGGAGCACCCGCTCGGTCGGGACGCGGGCGAGCGGGTCGTTCACGAACACGGCCTCGTCGCCGATGCCGCCGCGCCCTTGCGCGTTCCCGTATCCCCATTCCGGATGGTCCGCGAAGTGGGTACGGGCGTCGGCCGAGGAACGCGCCACCCACACGACCGACACCGTGACGATCGGGGCGTTCTCTCCCCGGTAGACGTACTCGCATCTCACCGGCGCGGGGAGCCGTGTGTCTCCGAGGCTTTGTCGTTGTGAGGTCCGGTCGTACGTTCCCGGCAGGGCGCGGGTCAGGGCCTCGGGTGTCAGCAGGGCGCACGCGTCGGGCCAGTCCCGTGGCGCTACCCCGCCGAGCGGCGACCACGCTGGGCCACCGTCGCCGATGCGGTACGCCCGGAATCCGGCACGGCCGCTGGTGAACAGCAGATCTCCATGGGCGGCCGTGAGCGACCGGCCTGGGAGGTGCAGTTCGGCGCGCCGCCCGTCCCGGGGGTCGATCGCCACGATGAGGAACGACCGCAGCGGGAGCAACGGGGAGGCTTGCAGGTACAGCACGGTGTCCGTCGCCGTGCGCTGGGAGAAGCCGATGAAGGCGTACGGGAGCCCCGTGATGAGGCGGTGGCGCCCAGTACGGACGTTCACGGTGAGGAGGGCGGTGCCGTCCTTGGCCGAGACGTCGAGTACCACCAGATCCCCGACACGCGCGACATGGCACGGGTGCCTGCAATCGAGTCCGGTCAGCCGTACGAGCGGACGCCCGTCGTCCCGATAAACGGCGACCTCACCGTCGAAGCTCGCCACGAAGACCCCGCCGGTCATCCTCAGGCGCGGCCACAGTCCCAGCCCCGTGCCGAGGCGATGCCGCCACAACTCACGGCCGTCACCCGTACGGATGCCGATGATGGAGGTCAGGTCGGCACAGGTGAGCCGGAGGACCGCCACACGACCGTTACCGACGCCGTCGAACTCCTGGCACCCGGCGGGAACGTCACGCCTCCACAGGACACGTCCCGTGGCCCGTGCCAGCGCACGGTATCCCGAGGGCGACCCGACCGAACCATCACGGGACGGGGCGTACTCGCTCACCAGCACGGCGTCGTCGGCGTACGCCAGGACCTCCGCGGGATACGGCACCACCGAAACCCACGTCTCTCGGCCGGTGTCCATGTGGTGACCGGTCAGCACGGTGTCCAGGCCCCGCACGTGGTCGAGGATCAGGGTGTCCCCATGGACGTCCCTGACCTGGAGCGCGTGTCCGGGCCGAGTGGCCTGCCAGCGTACGAGACCGCTGCGCATCTCCACGGCGACGGCGCGCGTCCGGGACGCCGAGTCGTACACGGTGGCGACGAGCAGGCCGCGCCCCGGGTCGATGTCGAACGTGCCGATCTCGGCGTCACCGGAGGCCCACGCCTCGGTCAGCCGTCCCCCGAGGGGCGTCACCCTGCCCTCGGGCACGTCGAGCGTCACCGTGGCGAGGAGCACCACCAGGGCGGCGGCCAGGAGCACGCGAGCACGCATGGGCACTTCCTCAGCGCTGCGCGGGCCCCCGAGTGCCGACGCGTTCGGCCCCCGTTCCCAGGGTGCCCGGCCCGGCCCGGCGCCCAACGCCCCGAGACAGAACCGTCACCCTCCAACCTTCGTTGGTGCCCCCAACGAATCTGTCGTATAGTTGGAGTCACCAATGTTGGACACACCAACGACAGGGAGAGGTCATGTCCACGGACACGCTGATCGCCGACCGGCTTGAGATCGCCGACCTGTTCACCCGCCTCGGACTGCTGCTCGACGAGAAGCGGTGGGAGGACGCGGGTACCGTCTTCGCCGACGACGTGGCGGTGCACTCGCCGCGCGGGGGCGAGATCCGCGGCATCGACAAGGTCGTCGGCTTCATGCGCCAGGGCGAGGTCGACGGGGAGCACACCCAGCACCTGACCGTCGACCTGCTGGTGGACCTCGACGGCGACCGGGCCGCGGCCTCGGCGAATTCGCTGGTGTACTTCTACCGCGAGGGTCGGCCACCCCACATGACCAGCGGCCTGCGTCTGGTCTCCACCGTGGTGCGGACGCCGGAGGGCTGGCGTTTCCACGACTACCGGGTCAGGCCCGCCTGGATCCGCGAGAACTGACCGGATGACGAGGCTCCCGCCGCGACCGTGGCCCACCAGGGGCCGGGTCGCCCCGGGAGCCTCGTCATGGGGAGGTCGTGTGGTCCCGGGCCGTCCGGGTCAGGGCTTCTTGTAGGGGGCGAGGGCGGCGGCGATGTGCTCCTCGGTGGTGGCCTTGTCGAGGCCCAGGGCGGTGAGGGGGCCGGTGCCGTTCTCCAGTTCGAGCAGGGCGAGGAGCATGTGCTCGGTGCCGATGTAGTTGTGGCCCAGCCGCAACGCTTCACGGAAGGTGAGTTCGAGGGCCTTGCGTGCGGTGGGGCCGTACGGGATCGGGTCGGGGACCTGGTCGGCGCCTTCGGGCAGTGCGGACGTCATCGCCTCCCGGACGGCGTCCAGGGACACCCCCTGGGCGACGATCGCCTTGGCGGCGAGGGTCTCCCTGTCCCGGAGCAGGCCGAGGACCAGGTGTCCGGGCAGGATCTCGGCGTGGCCCGCCGCGCGCGCCTCCTCCTGGGTCGCCGTGACGACCTGGCGGGCGCGGAGGGTGAAGCGGGTGAACGCCTGGTCGGGGTCGAGGTCGGAGACCTTGGGCACGAAGCGCTTCTGGGCGGCCTGCTTGCTGACGCCCATGCTCCGGCCGATCTCCGTCCAGGACGCGCCGGAGCGCCGGGCCTGGTCCACGAAGTGGCCGATGAGGTGGTCGGCGACCTCGCCGAGGTGCTCGGCGGCGAGGACCGCGTCGGTGAGCTGGTCCAGGACGTCGGTGTGGACCTTCTTGATGGCCTCGATCAGGTCATCGAGGCGGACCGGAGTCGTCATGGGTCAACCGTAGGTTGACGATCCAGGATCGTCAACCCGTAGTTGACCACCCTTCGGAGGACGGCACCGGTCGCCGCCCGCCTCCTGGATGCGCGCTCGGCAAAGACGCCCACTTTCCCATCCCGAGCCGCACCCCACTTTCCCTTACGACCCCCAGGAATGGCGGGGCACCGCAGCCATATATGGCCAATTCCACGGAACCGCACCCATCCATTCGACGGATTCGAGCGTGGTGCCTCCGGCCGCCGGGC
>DATADI010000623.1:0-19256 GCA_036258615.1 Thermomonospora sp.
CACGCCCTCGATGCGGACGTTCACTGAGCCGCCCCTGTTCAACCGGACGGACGTGGACCACATGTGGCGGCACTACCTCGGGCCCGGCCGCGCCGAGGCCCCGGTGTACGCCGCCCCCGCACGCGCCGAGGACCTGACCGGGCTGCCGCCAGCGTACGTCCTGGCCGCCGAGGCCGATCCGCTGCGCGATGAGGACCTGGCGTACGCCCAGCGCCTCATCCAGGCGGGGGTCCGCACCGAGCTGCACCACGTCCCGGGCGTGTACCACGGCTTCGACGGCGTGGTGAGCGCGGAGGTCGCGCGGCGTGCCCGGCGGGCCCAGCGGGCGGCGCTGCGCCGCGCACTCTGGATCTGACCTGCGGGAAGGTCTGGACAAGCCGTCCGGCAAAGTGATTAGATGACTTATCTTCTTCCGTAACGAGGTGGCGATGTCCCAGGATGTGACCCGGCCCAGCCTCTCCGACACGCTCACCGAGCGGCTGCTGGACCTGATCCGGTCGGGCGGGCTGCGTCCGGGGGACCGGCTGCCCTCCGCGCGGGAGCTGTCGCAGCGGTTCGCGGTCACCACGCCGACGCTGCGGGAGGCGCTGCGCCGACTGGAGGCCACCGGCGCGGTGCAGATGCGGCACGGGTCGGGCATCTACGTCGGGTCCGACCTGGAACGGGTGGTGATCCCCAACCCGAACGTCCGGCGGCTGCAGGGCGACCAGCTCCGGCAGCTGCTGGACGCCCGGCTGCTCATCGAGCCGCCGCTGGCCGCGCTGGCCGCCCGCCGCGCCGACCCGGCCGACCTGGCCCGGCTCCGCTCGGTGCTGGAGGAGGCGGGCGGCTTCCTCGACGGCCGGGACGCCGAGCTGCACGAGGCCAACATGGCCTTCCACCGGGCCGCCGCGCGCGCCGCCGGCAACGCCGTCCTCGACGAGGTCGTGGACTCGCTGCTGACGGTGCACGCCTCCGAGCAGCGGGAGATACTGCGGCTCTTCGACGACCGGGTCCGGGACTACGACGAGCACCAGGCCATCCTCCACGCGATCGAACGGGGCGACGCGCACGCGGCCGAGGAGCTGATGCGCACCCATCTCGCCGACGTCAAGGGCGTCGTCGAGCGACGCCTCGGCTGACCCACCTCGAAGATCGGGACCGCCCGCCGCGCACGCGGGGGCGGGCCTTGGGCTACCCACCCCCACCTGTTAGGAGGCCCATGACAATGCCGTCGACACGACTGCGGGTGACCGCTCTCACGGCCGGTGCGGCGATGCTGGCGCTGGCGGGCTGCTCCGGCGGCGACTCCGCCGAGAGCAAGTCGGAGCTGAAGCTCTACAACGACAAGGGCGCCTGGTCGAGCTACTTCGACCAGATGGGGGCGCAGTCCAAGCAGGAGATCGGGCTGTCGATGAAGCCGGTCGGCTACACCGACGAGCCCTCCTACACCGCGTTCATCAAGGCGTCGTTCCGCACCAAGGTCAAGCCGGACCTGTTCACCTGGCAGACCGGGGGACGGCTGGAGGAGATCGTCCGGCAGAACCAGGTCGCCGAGACCACCGACCTGTGGAAGCAGGCCATCGCGAGCGGCGACCTCACCCAGCAGCTGGCGAAGTACTACACGATCGACGGCAAGCAGTACTGCGTGCCGCTGAACACCGCCTACTGGGGCATGTTCTACAACAAGAAGATCTTCGCGCAGCACAAGCTGGAGCCGCCGAAGACCTGGAACGATCTAATGGCCATCGCCGAGACCCTGAAGTCCAAGGGCCAGGTGCCGTTCCACCACACCACCCCGACGTCGCTGTTCTCGTTCGTGTGGTTCGAGCAGCTGCTGGCGGGCACCGACCCCGACCTGTACGAGCGGCTCGGCACCGGCAAGGCGTCCTTCACCGACCCCGGCGTGGTCAGGGTGATGGAGCAGTGGAAGTCGATGATCGACAAGGGCTGGTTCTCCAACCCCGGCGACAAGAACGACCCCGCCGACCACTTCAAGTCCGGCAAGGCCGCCATGGTGTCCTCGGGGACCTGGTTCAACACGAGCATGACGCAGCGGGGCCTCAAGCAGGGCACCGACTACGGGTTCTTCTTCATCCCCAACGTCAACCCGGCGCTGCCCAGGCGGTCGCTGATCTTCGAGAGCGGGCCGCTGTGCTCGCTGCGCCGCGCGCCCGACCGCGAGGCCAGCATGAAGTACCTCAAGTGGTGGATCACGCCGTCCGCCCAGGAGAAGTGGGCCAACAGCCGCGGCGACGTGTCCGGCAACCCGAAGGTGAAGGTCGCCGACCCCGAGCTGAGCCGCATCACCCAGGAGGCCGCCGACCAGCAGAACCGGCTGGTGCTGCGGTTCTTCGAGGCGGTGCCCGCGCCGGTGCTGACCGCCGCGCTGGACGGCCTGTCCGGCTTCCTGGTCAAGCCGGACTCCTACCGGAAGGTCCTGGAGACCATCCAGAAGGCCAACGAGCAGTACTGGAAGAACGCGGGAAGCTGAGCCGTCCATGACCGCCCAGAACACGCTGCTCCGGAAGGCGGCCCCCGGGGACACCGGTCCCCGGGGGCCCGGAGCCCGCCGCCCCGGCCGGGGGTTCGCGCTGTTCGGCCGGTTCCGGCCGGCCTTCGTCTCCCCGGCCGTGCTGCTCGTGGCGGTGCTGCTGTACCTGCCGTTCGTGTGGACGGCCTGGCTCAGCCTCACCCGCTACGACGGGCTCGGGTCGCCGGAGTTCATCGGGCTCGACAACTACACGCGCCTGCTGGACGACCCGGCGCTCGGCACCTCGATCCGCAACACGCTGCTGTGGGTGCTCGGCACGACGGTGCTGCCGGTGGGCCTGGGCCTGCTGGTCGCCGTCCTGTCGTACGACGTCAAGGGCGGCGGGTGGTACCGGCTGCCGTTCCTGCTGCCGTACGCGATGTCGGGGGCGGGCCTCGGCCTGGTGTGGGGGTTCATCCTCCAGCCGGAGGGCGTGGCCAACCGGTTCCTGGGGTTCCTGGGGATGCCGGGCGCGGACACCGCGTTCCTCAGCGACGGGCCGGAGAACACCATCGCGATGATCGTGGTGTGGACCTGGCAGCAGCTCGGGGTCAACATGCTGCTGTTCGTGGTGGGCCTGCAGTCGATCCCCCGCGCGCCCATCGAGGCCGCCCGGATCGACGGGGCCTCCGGCTGGCGGCTGTTCCGGCACGTCATCTGGCCGCTGATGCGCCCGCTGACCACCGTGGTGTTCGGGCTGGCGCTGGTGGCCAGCCTCAAGACCTTCGACATCGTGTGGGTGATGACCCAGGGCGGCCCCGGCCGCACCTCGGAGACCCTCGCGGTGACCATGTACCGGGACGTGTTCGTGGCCGACGAGTACGGCTACGGATCGGCCGTCGCCGTGCTGCTGACCACCGTCACCGGCCTGGCCTCCTACCTGTACATGCGCCGCCAGATCGGCAAGGAGGACCGCTGATGCGGGTGCTGCGGCATGCCGTCCTCGTCCTGCTGGGGCTGGTGTGGCTGGCCCCGACGTACCTGATCGTCGGGAACGCGCTGCGCCCGGCCACCGAGTACGACCCGGCCGACGCCATGCGGCCGCCCACCGACTTCGCCCTGTTCGCCAACATCGGCGAGGTCTGGGAGCGCACCGAGCTGGGCCCCAGCATGCTCAGCTCCCTGCTGTACAGCCTGGTCTCCCCGGCGGCGGCGGTGCTGCTGGGGGCGCTGGCGGGCTACGCGATCGTGGTGCTGCGGCTGCGGCGCGGGTTCCTCTGGTTCATGATCATCTACGGCGGGTCCATCTTCCCGTTCCAGATGCTGCTGGTCCCGCTGTTCGTCGGGTACAGCAAGACCCCGCTGTACGACGCCCGCTCCGGGATGATCCTGATCTACACCGCGATCAGCGTGCCGCTGGCCGCGCTGGTGATGCGGAACTTCTTCGGCGGCATCGCCGTGTCGATCTTCGAGGCGGCCCGGATGGACGGCGCCTCCACCTTCCGCATCTTCTGGCGGATCTACCTGCCGCTGTCGTGGACGGCGATGGCGGCGGTGTTCATCCTCGAGTTCACCTTCATCTGGAACGACCTGCTGTTCGGGCTCACGCTCACCCAGTCCGAGAGCACCCGCCCGGTGATGACCGAGCTGTCGGCGCTGACCACCGACGTGTACGCGGGCACCCCCGTGCCGGTCGCGCTCGCCGCCGGGCTGGTGGTGTCGGTGCCCACCGTCGCGGTCTTCCTGCTGACCCAGCGGCTGTTCACCCGTGGCCTGACGCTCGCGCAGGTCTGAGAGAACGACGAAGGACGTAAAGGACGATGACGAGTCGCCTGCTTCAGGCGAGCCTGGGCTCGCCCGACTACGACGGCATCCGCGCGGCGCTGCGCCACGACACCTCCACCGAGGTGCTCGCGGTGCGCGGCCTCGCGGTCCGCGCCGACACCCCGCCGCTGTTCCGCCGCGACGAGGCGGGGGACCTGCGGCAGGCCGTGCGGATCACGGTGACCGGCCCGGCCGTGGAGGATCTGGAGCTGGTCCTGGAGGCCGAGGACGGCACGCCGCTCGCCACCGGGCGTACCTCCCCGGAGGGCACGGCGACGCTGCTGGTCCCGGAGGTGGACGCGGTCCGCCGCTTCACCCTGCGGGTCCGGGACGCGCACGGGCTCGTGGGGGCCGCGCCGCTGGACGTCGCCCCCCAGCGCAAGTGGAACGTCTTCGTCGTCCACCACTCCCACCTGGACATCGGCTACACCGACCCGCAGGGCACGGTGCTGCGCCACCACCTGGACTACCTGGACGCCGCGCTGCGGCTGAGCCGCCAGACCGCCGACTGGCCCGACGACGCCCGCTTCCGCTGGTCGGTGGAATCCTCACTGCCCGCGCTGCGCTGGCTGGCGACCCGCCCACAGGAGATGGTCGCCGAGTTCGCCGAGTACGCGCGGGCCGGGCAGATCGAGGTCACCGCCTTCCCGATGCAGCTGCACACCGAGGCGTGCTCCTCGGAGGAGCTGTACCGGCAGCTGCGGTTCGTGGCCGAGCTGCGGGAACGGCACGGCATCGAGGTCCGCTCGGCCATGCACACCGACATCCCCGGCGCGGTCGTCGGCGTCGTGGACGCCCTCAACGCCGCCGGGGTCCGCTACCTGGCCGCCGCGCACAACTGGGCCGGGCGCTCGGTGCCGTACGTCACCGGCGGCGACGCGCTCACCCGCCCCTTCCGCTGGCGGGCCCCCTCGGGACGCGAGCTGATCGTGTGGTTCACCGACACCCCGCACGGCATGGCCTACATGGAGGGCAACACCGTCGGCCTCGTCGACTCCTACGACCTCGCCGAGGACCTGCTCCCGCGCTACCTGGACGCCCTCGGCGGTCGCCCGTACCCCTACGGGCCGGGGACGTTCGGCTGGTACGCCGCGCCCGGCCAGGTCGGCGCGGCCAAGGACCCCGACTTCCTCGACGTCGTCCACCTGCGGGTGCAGGGCGCGCACGCCGACAACGCCGGGCCGTCCCTCATGCCCGCCGCCATCGCCCGCCGCTGGAACGAGACCTGGGCGTACCCCCGCCTCCGCAGCGCCACCAACGCCGAGTTCTTCGAGTACGTCGAGGAGCACCACGGCGACCGCCTCCACGTCCACGAGGGCGACTGGACCGACTGGTGGGCCGACGGGCTCGGCTCCGGCGCCCGGCCCCTCGGGTACGTGCGGCGGGCGCAGAACATGCTCCGCGCCGCCGAGACCCTGCACACGTTCGCCGACGCGCGCAGCGGGCAGGACGGCGCGGTGACCGCCGCGATCGACGAGGCGTACGACAAGGCCGCGCTGTTCGACGAGCACACCTGGGGCGCCGCCAACCCCTGGGAGGACGCCGAGGAGGCCGGCGACTCCGGGGGCCTGCAGTGGACCCGCAAGTCCTCGGTGGCCTACCAGGCCCACGACGACGCCGCCGACCTGCTGCACGCGGGCGCACGCCGGTTCGGGGCCACGTTCGGGCCCGGCCCCGACGCGCTGACCTCGTTCGTCGTCGTCAACCCGGCGACGGCGGCGCGCACCGACGTGGTGCGGGCGTTCCTGCCGCGCGACGTCGTCCCGGTGGAGCAGCCCATCGCCCTGGTGGACGCCCGTACCGGCGAACGGGTCCCGCACCACGAGGAGGAGGTGGACCCCGACGAGTGGCCGACGCGCCCGATCGGCCGCCACCTCGAAGCCGTGCTGACCGACGTGCCCGGACTCGGCCACATCCGGCTCGACGTGGTGCGCGCGGACGCCCCGGCGGCCCCGCCCCTCGACCTCGGCCGCGACGGGACCATCGAGAACGAGTACTACCGGGTCACCTTCGACGTCCGCGAAGGGCACATCACCTCGCTGTTCGACAAGGCCGCCGGACGTGAGCTGGTGTCGTCGGAGGCCGCCGCCGGGTTCGGCCAGTACGTCTACGACCGGTACGCCACCGCCCCGCACTTCAACCACCTGTCGGGGCACATGCTCGTCCACGACAAGACGCTGCTCGGTGACCGCGCCATCGCGCGCAACGCCGCCATCCTCCGCTGCGAGCGCACGCCCGCCGGGGAACGGCTCGTCGTGGAGCAGCACGGCAAGGGCGTGGACTGGCTGCGCACCACCATCGACCTGTACGCGGGCGTGCCGCGCGTCGAACTGCGGTACCAGCTCGCCAAGCAGGGCACCCCGGCCAAGGAGGCGGTGTTCTTCGCGTTCCCGTTCGCGATGGACGCCCCACCGGCCGCCTGGGAGCTGACCGGCGGAGTGGGCGGCACCGACGTGCCGAGCGTCCCGGGCTCCGCCGAGCACATGCGCCCGATCCGGCACTGGGTCGCCTTCGAGGACCCGGAGCTGACCGTGGCGTGGGCGACGCTGGAGGCCCCGCTCGTGCAGTTCGGCTCCATCCACATGCCGTACGCACCGTTCCCGCCCACCCTGGACGAGGAACCGGCCACCGTGTACTCGTGGGCGCTGAACAACATCTGGGACACCAACTTCCCGTCCCAGCAGCAGGGCGAGACCACCTTCCGCTACGCGGTGTCGTCGGCCTCGGGCGTGCCGGGCCGCCGTCTCGGCGCGGCCACCGCCGCCGGTCTCACCGACCCGTTCGTCGCGACCCTCGCCACCGGCCCCGACCCCGCCCCACCCACCGGGACGCTGCTGGCCGTGGACGACCCCGACGTCCTGGTGACCTCGGTGGGCCGCTCCCGGCACGGCCACGACCTGCTGGTGCGCCTCCAGTCGCTGGCCGCCGGGCCGGTGGAGGCCGGGCTGCGGGTGCCCGGCGCCCGGCGCGCCTGGCTCAGCGCGGGCCTGGAACACGACGCCGAGGAGCTGGACGTCCGGGACGGCTCGATCACCGTGCGCCTGCCCGCGTGCGGGACCGCCGCCGTCGCCGTCCGGCTCTGACCACCTGATCGGGGAGTCCACCGTGAAGATCACCGACATCCGGGCCACCACGGTCGCCGTGCCGCTGGAGGCCCCCCTGCTGCACAGCAACGGCGCCCACTGGGGCCGCTTCGTCCGCACCATCGTGGAGGTCGAGACCGACACCGGGCTGGTCGGGCTGGGCGAGCTGGGCGGCGGCGGGCAGAGCGCCGAGCAGGCCGTCCGCGCCCTGGCCGGCTACCTGGAGGGCCACGACCCGTTCGAGCTGGAGGCCCTCCGGTTCAAGATCGCCAACCCGACCGCCGGGCTCTACAACAACCGCACCCAGCTGCTGGCCGCCGTCGAGTTCGCCTGCATCGACCTGGTCGGGCAGCACCTCGGCGTCCCCGCCCACGACCTGCTGGGCGGGCGCGTCCGCGACAGCGTGCCGTTCGCGTCGTACCTGTTCTTCCGCTACCCGGGGCCCTCCGCCGGGGAGGTCCGCACGCCCGGCCAGCTCGTCGCCCACGCCCGCGCCCTGAAGGACGCGCACGGGTTCACCGTCCACAAGCTCAAGGGCGGCGTGTTCCCCCCGGCCTACGAACTGGAGTGCTACCGGGCCCTCGCCGACGCCTTCCCCGGCGACCGCCTCCGGTACGACCCCAACTCGGTGCTGTCCCTCGACGAGGCCACCCGCTTCGGGAAGGCCATCGAGGACCTGAACAACGACTACCTCGAGGACCCCACCTGGGGCCTGGAGGGGCTTCGGCTGGTGCGGGAACGCGTCTCCATGCCGCTGGCCACCAACACCGTCGTCGTCAACTTCGAACAGCTCGCGGCGAACGTCATGCGCCGCAGCGTGGACGTCGTCCTCCTCGACACCACCTTCTGGGGCGGCATCCGGGCCTGCGTGAAGGCCGCCGGAATCTGCGAGACCTTCCAGCTCGGCGTGGCGGTGCACTCCTCCGGCGAACTCGGCATCCAGCTCGCCACGATGCTGCACCTGGGCGCCGTCCTGCCGAACCTCACCTACGCCGCCGACGCGCACTACCACCACCTGGCCGACGACGTCATCGAGGGCGGCAAGCTCACCTACGCCGACGGCCGCATCCAGGTGCCGTCCGGGCCCGGCCTCGGCGTGCGCCTCGACCGCGACAGGCTCGCCCGGTACGCCGCCCTGTACGAGGAACTCGGCGACTACCCCTACGACCGCGACCCCGGCCGCCCCGGCTGGTACCCGACGGTGCCGAACGAACGCTGGGCCGACCCCGCCGTTCCCCTCGACCCGATCGCCTGACGCTCCGGTCCGGGCCGTTCCTGGCCTGCCCGGTCAGGAACGGCCCAGCTCCTGCAGGGCGTCACCGGTGAGGCGGTACACCGTCCACTCGTCCTGCGGGAACGCGCCCAGGGACTTGTAGAACCCGATCGCCGGTTCGTTCCAGTTCAGCACCGACCACTCCACCCGCCGGTAGCCGCGCTCCACGGCGATCCGCGCCAGCTCGGTCAGCAGCGCCTTGCCGTGCCCGCCGCCGCGCGCCTCGGGCCGGACGAACAGGTCCTCCAGGTAGATGCCGTGCTGACCCGTCCAGGTGGAGAACGTCAGGAACCACAGCGCGAACCCGACGACCTCCCCGTCCTGCTCGGCCACGTGCGCGAACGCCCGGGGGTCCGGCCCGAACAGCGCCCGCCGCAGGTCGTCCTCGGTGGCCTTCGCCTCGTGCAGGGCCCTCTCGTACTCGGCCAGCTCCCGGATCAACCGCACGATCGTCGGGACGTCGTCCACTACCGCAGCTCGAATCACGGACAGAGGCTACCGCCCCGGACACTCCTGACATTCCACCGGTACCGGGCCTAGGTCCTCCGGCCTAGGCCCACGGGGCCCGGAAAGCGGAAAGGCCCGTCCCGGAACGGGACGGGCCTCACGGAGCGGCGGTCAGGCCTGCTTGGTCTCCCAGAAGATCTTGTCGATCTCCGAGATCTTCGCGAGCAGGTCCTCGGCGACCTTGACGTCCATGCTCTGCTTGGTCCCGGCGGCGCCGGCGAGCTTGGTGGCCTCGTTGAACAGCTGGTGGAGCTGCGGGTACTTCTCGAAGTGCGGCGGCTTGAAGTAGTCCGTCCACAGCACCCACAGGTGCTCCTTGACGAGGTTGGAGCGCTGCTCCTTGATGACGATCGCCCGCGCCCGGAAGACCGGGTCCTCGTTGGCGTGGTACTTCTCGATGATGGCCTTGACCGACTCGGCCTCGATGCGCGCCTGGGCCGGGTCGTGGACACCGCACGGCAGGTCGCAGTGCGCGGAGACCGTGGTCTTAGGACGCAGTAGCTTAGCCAGCACCCTGCATCGTCCCTTCTCGTAGCGGATCATGCTCAGGGCTCCGACATTACTCTTGTGGCCCGGCGCGCGTGTGCGTAGGGGAGCGGTATCCGTCGGAAGGCTGAGGTGGACCGGTGTGGCGGGTCGTCGAGGTGACCGGGGACTCGATGCTGCCCACGCTGCGGCCCGGTGACCTGCTCGTGGTGCGGCGCGGCGGACGCCCCGTCCGGGCGGGCGACGTGGTCGTGGCGCGGCATCCGGACGATCCGGGACGGCCCATCGTGAAACGGGCGGTGCACCGCGAGGGCGACGGCTGGTGGCTGGAGAGCGACAACCAGCGGGCCCCCGGACGGCAGGACAGCTGGGACTTCGGGGCCGTGCCCGACCGGCTCGTGCTCGGCCGCGTGGTGGCCCGCTACTGGCCGCCCTCCCGGGTGTCGCTGCCCGGGTCGGCGTTCTCGCGCGGCCGGGCCGGGTAGCCCGCCGCGTCCGGCCGCCCGGCGCAGCGCTCGGAGCAGTACGGGCGGGACCGGTCGGGGGTCGTGTCGAAGAAGACGTTCGCGCAGCCCTCGGCGCGGCACACGCCCAGCCGGTCCAGGCCCTGCTCGCTGATCCGCACGGCCAGCCCCATCGCGGCGCCCGCCGCGTACCGGTCGGGGATCGAGCCGCTCTCGGTGAGGTGCAGGTGCCAGCACTGCCCGTCGTGCCCGGACAGCTGGGGATGGACCGGATGCTGGATCAGCAGCGCGTTGAGCCGTTCCACGGCCTCCTCGGCGTCGCCCCGGTCGGCCGCCTCGAAGACGGCCCGCAGCGCGGCCCGCAGGTCGCGCATGGCGTCCAGGTCGCGGCGGGTCACCCGGCCGCCGAGGTGGGGCCGGACGGCCAGCAGACCGCGCAGGGAGTCCAGGTCGCGCAGCGGGTCCGCACCGGGCCCGGGGGTGTTGACCAGGTCGAGCACCAGGTCGGCGTACGACGCGAGATCCACCGGCGCTCCTTACGGATCGACCCCCGACACCGACGGCGTAACGGCCCTTTCCTCACTCCGAGTATCCCATGTCCCGGTGCCGGGCGGTTCGGTCGCCGTATCCGGGTTCGTATGAAATATGCGGATCGCCGGGCCCGGCCGTCCGGCATGCCGGTACGGCCCGCGGCGGTGACGCGGCGGGCCGTACCGGTGCGGGATCAGATGCGGTTGACGCCCTCGCGGCGGGCCTGCTCGGCGACCGCGGCGATCACGGCGGGGGCCACCCGCTCGTCGAAGGGGCTGGGGATGACGTACTCCGGGCTCAGGTCGTCGCCCACGACCCCGGCCAGCGCCTCGGCGGCGGCGAGCTTCATGCCCTCGGTGATGGTGTGGGCGCGCACGTCCAGCGCGCCGCGGAAGATGCCGGGGAAGGCCAGCACGTTGTTGATCTGGTTGGGGAAGTCGCTGCGGCCGGTCGCCACGACCTTCGCGTGCCGCCGCGCCACGTCCGGGTGGACCTCGGGCGTCGGGTTGGACAGCGCGAACACGATCGCGTCGTCGGCCATGGTGGCCACCGACTCCTCGCGGACGGTGCTGCCGGACAGGCCGATGAACACGTCGGCGCCGCGCAGCGCCTCCTCGGTGGAGCCCTTGAGGCCCAGCTTGTTGGTGTCGCGGGCGAGCGCCTGCTTGACGGGGTTCAGCCCGTCGCGGCCGTCGTAGATGAGGCCCTTGCTGTCGGACACCGCGATGTCCCCGATGCCCGCGTTCAGCAGGATGCGGGTGACGGCGACGCCGGACGCGCCCGCCCCGGCCACCACCGCGCGCAGCTCCGACAGCGGCTTGCCGATCAGGCGGGCCGCGTTGCGCAGCGCGGCGAGCGCCACGATGGCGGTGCCGTGCTGGTCGTCGTGGAAGACCGGGATGTCCAGGGCCTCGCGCAGCCGGTCCTCGATCTCGAAGCACCGCGGCGCGCTGATGTCCTCCAGGTTGATGCCGCCGAAACTGGGCGCGAGCCGGATCACGGTCTCGATGATCGCCTCGGTGTCGGTGCAGTCCAGCGCGATGGGCACGGAGTCGACGTCGGCGAACTGCTTGAACAGCAGCGCCTTGCCCTCCATCACGGGCATGGACGCGGCCGGGCCGATGTCGCCCAGGCCGAGGACCGCGGTCCCGTCGGTGACGACGGCGACCACCTTGGACGTCCAGGTGTACTCGTGGGCCAGTTCGGGGTTGTCGGCGATGGCGGTGCAGACGCGCGCCACGCCCGGGGTGTACGCGAGGGACAGATCGTCGGCGTCGCGCACCGGAACGGTGGAACGGACCTCCAGCTTGCCGCCCTGGTGCAGGACGAACGCGGGATCGTCGGCGTAGTCGTTCGTGGAACTGGAAGGCTCAGCAGTCACAGCGACCCCTGTCGGTTTGGATGGACGGATGCCACCTCTGCTGTGCGGTCTAGGTGGCCGGCTTTCGGTGGGTGGTCATCACTCGACGCTACGGGGGTCACCCGTTGTCTGATTGTGCCACACCGGATCCCGGCGGCCATGGGGCGGTCGGCGTGTGGTGCGACACGCCCCCCGCCTTCGCCGGGTTCCCGGGGGATGCCCGATATCTAGCGGTTCATCCGGTTCGTGGCATACCCTGCGTGCCGATGGAACGTTCCCAGCCGCTCCGGCGGGGACTCTGGGACACGATGACCTGTTGTGCGATCGTGTCGTGGCCTTAATCGAGATCACGTCCGGTCTAGGCCAAGATGTCCTGCAATACCTTTCGCTCGTGAAGGTGCTACGAATCTACGTGAAGGGGGACCTGTGATCACCGGTTCTCTGCGCCGCCGCGCCGTCGCGGCGGGCGCTCTCGTGCTGACGGGCGCCCTCGCCCTGTCCGCCTGTGGTGACGACTCCGGCGACGGCGGCTCGGACGCCAAGGTCTCGCCGGCGGCGGACAGCAAGCTGGCGGCCATGGTCCCCGACGCGATCAAGAACGACGGAAAGATCAAGGTCGGCACCGACGCCTCGTACCCGCCCAACGAGTCGGTGGACCCGGCCAGCCAGAAGATCACCGGCTGGGACGTCGACCTGTTCACCGCGGTGGCGGCCAAGCTGGGGCTGAAGGCCGAGTTCGAGAACGCCGGGTTCGACACGATCCTGCCGGGCATCCAGTCGGGCAAGTACGAGGTCGGCGTCTCCTCGTTCACCGTCACCAAGGAGCGCCAGCAGGTCGTCGACTTCGTCAGCTACTACTCGGCGGGCACCGCCTGGGCCACCCTCAAGGGCAACCCCAAGGGCGTGAACCCCGACGACGCCTGCGGCAAGAACGTCGGCGTGCAGCAGGGCACCGTCCAGGTGGACGACCTGAAGGCGCGCAGCAAGAAGTGCACCGACGCGGGCAAGCCGGCCATCAACTCGGTGGTCCGCAAGCAGCAGACCGAGGTCAACAACGACCTGGTGGCCGGGAAGATCGACGCGATGGCGGCCGACTCCCCGATCGTCGGCGGCGCGGTCAAGAAGACCGGCAAGCTGGAGATCGTCGGCCAGGTGTACGACACCGCACCGTACGGCTACGCGGTCGGCAAGAACTCCGGCCGGCTCAAGGACGCGGTGCTGGCGGCGGTCCAGGCGCTGATCGCCGACGGCACCTACAAGAAGATCCTGGCGGAGTGGGGCGTGGAGACCGGCGCCATCACCACGCCGGCGATCAACGGGGCGCAGAGCTGACTCCATGACCGTCAACGAAGACGCGGCGAAGGGGCGGCCTGAGGCGATCAAGGCCGTCCCGGTCCGGCATCCGGGGCGCTGGGCGGGGGCCGTGGTGGTCCTCGTCCTCGCCGCGATGTTCGTCAACTTCCTGGTGTACAACCCGCCGTTCGAGTGGAACGAGCAGTGGAAGTACATCTTCTCCGACGCGGTCCTCAAGGCCGTCCGCAACACCATCTGGCTCACGCTGGTGGCCATGGTGGGCGGTGTCGCGCTCGGCGTCGTGCTCGCCGTCATGCGCATGTCGCCCAACCCGCTGATGCGCGGGGCGTCCTTCCTGTACCTGTGGTTCTTCCGGGGGACCCCGCTCTACACCCAGCTGCTGATCTGGGGCGCCATCGGGGCGCTGATCCCCACGGTGAGCATCGGCATCCCGTTCGGGCCCGAGTTCCAGACCTGGGAGACCCAGAAGCTCATCAACGTGGCGCTGGCGGCGGCGCTGGGCCTGCTGCTGAACGAGGCCGCGTACATGGCCGAGATCGTCCGGGCGGGCATCCTGTCGGTCGACCCCGGCCAGCAGGAGGCGGCCAGCGCGCTGGGCATGTCCCGGCTGCAGACGCTGCGCCGGATCGTGCTGCCGCAGGCGATGCGGGTGATCGTGCCGCCGACCGGCAACGAGACGATCTCGATGCTCAAGAACACCTCGCTGGTGGCGGCGGTCCCGTACGCGGAGCTGACCTGGACGGCGCAGACCATCTACGCCGACACGTACAAGATCATCCCGATGCTGGTGATGGCCTGCCTGTGGTACCTGTTCCTGTCCTCGATCCTGATGGTCGGGCAGTACTACCTGGAGCGGCACTTCAGCCGGGGCATCGGCACGTCGGCCCCGCGCCGCGGCGGCGGGCTGCGGATGCTGTCCGGGCTGCGCGGAGGAGGGGGCCAGTGACCGCCGAGACGGAGACCGGCCGCCGGCCGATGGTGAAGGCCGAGCAGGTCCACAAGAGCTTCGGCCACGTCGAGGTGCTCAAGGGCATCGACCTGGAGGTCCAGCCCGGCGAGGTCATGTGCGTGATCGGGCCCTCCGGCTCGGGCAAGTCGACGTTCCTGCGGTGCATCAACCACCTGGAGAAGATCGACGCCGGGCGGCTCTGGGTGGACGGCCACCTGGTCGGCTACCGCCAGAAGGGCGACAGGCTGTACGAGCTGCGCGACCGCGAGGTCTCCGCGCAGCGCCGCGACATCGGCATGGTGTTCCAGCGGTTCAACCTGTTCCCGCACATGACGGCGCTGGAGAACGTCATGGAGGCCCCCGTGCGGGTCAAGCGGGAGCCCAAGGACAAGGTCCGCGAGAAGGCCGTCAAGCTGCTGGACCGGGTCGGCCTCGCCGACAAGGTCACCAGCTACCCGGCGCAGCTGTCCGGCGGGCAGCAGCAGCGCGTGGCCATCGCCCGCGCGCTGGCCATGGAGCCCAAGCTGATGCTGTTCGACGAGCCCACCTCGGCGCTGGACCCCGAGCTGGTCGGCGACGTGCTGGACGTGATGAAGCAGCTCGCGCTGGACGGCATGACGATGGTCGTGGTCACCCACGAGATCGGCTTCGCCCGCGAGGTCGGCGACTCCCTGGTCTTCATGGACGGCGGGGTCGTCGTGGAGGCCGGGGCGCCCCGCGAGGTCCTCGCCAACCCTCGGCATCCGCGCACCCAGGACTTCCTGTCCAAGGTCCTGTGAGCCGTGCCCGGTGGCCCGCACCCCGCCCTGGGGATGCGGGCCACCGGCGTCTAGGGTGGCGGCATGTTCGCTGTGACCGCTGGAAGCTTCGACGCCGACAACCCCGTGAACGGGCTCGTCCTCGGTGAGCGCCCGGACCCGCGGGTCCCCGACGGGTGGACGACCGTCACCGTGAAGGCCGCCTCACTGAACCACCACGACCTGTGGACGCTGCGCGGGGTCGGCATCCGCGAGGAGCGGCTGCCGATCGTGCTGGGCTGCGACGCCGCCGGGGTGGACGAGGACGGCAACGAGGTCATCGTCCACGCGGTCATCGGCGACCCGGACCGCGGCGGCGGCGACGAGACCCTGGACCCGAAGCGGTCGCTGCTGTCGGAGGTCCACGACGGCACGTTCGCCGAGAAGGTCGCGGTGCCGCGCCGCAACCTGGTGCCCAAGCCCGCCGAGCTGTCGTTCGAGGAGGCCGCGTGCCTGCCGACGGCGTGGCTGACGGCGTACCGGATGCTGTTCGACAAGTCCGGCCTGGAGCCCGGTTCCACGATCCTGGTGCAGGGCGCGGGCGGCGGCGTGGCGACCGCCCTCATCGCCCTCGGCGCCGCCGCCGGGTACCGCGTCTGGGCCACCAGCCGCAGCGAGTCCAAGCGCAAGCGCGCCCTCGAACTCGGTGCCGACGCCGCCTTCGAGTCCGGCGCGCGCCTCCCCGAACGCGTGGACGCGGTGATGGAGACCGTCGGCCAGGCCACCTGGGCCCACTCGGTGAAGTCGCTGCGCCCCGGCGGACGCATCGTGACGTGCGGTGCCACCAGCGGCCAGATGCCCGGCGCCGAGCTGAACCGCGTCTTCTTCCTGCAGCTGTCCGTCGTCGGCTCCACCATGGGCACCCGCGACCAGCTCGTCCGCCTGGCCCGCTTCCTCGCCGTCACCGGCACCCGCCCGCGCATCGACCGCACCCTCCCCCTCACCGAGGCCCGCGAGGGCTTCACCGCCATGTCCGAAGGTGACCTCTTCGGCAAGATCGTCTTCACGGTGTGACCCGGGCCGGACGGTCCACGGCGATCCTCTGCGGAGCCGCCGTGGCGATCTCGGTGTGCGCGGCGGTCGGCACCAGGGCCGACGCGACGGAGGGCTGCCCGGGCTCGACGGTGTTCCGCGCGGGCGGCCACGGGTACCGCACGTTCCGGATCCCGGCCGTGGTCGCGGTCCCGGCGGCGCGCGGTGGGCGTCCCGTCCTGGTGGCGTTCGCCGAGGCCCGGGTCGCCGGGCCCGATGACCACGGCGACATCGACGTGGTGGCGCGGCGCTCGTCCGACGGCGGCTGCAGCTGGGGCCCGCTGCGCGTGGTCCACCACTGGGGGCGGAACACCGTCGGCAACCCCACCCCGGTCGTCGATCCCCGGACCGGTCACGTCGTCCTGCTGACCGTGCGTCAGGCGGGCCACGTCACCGAGCAGCAGATCATGCGCGGCCAGGTGGCGGCGTCCGCCGGTCGCCGCGTGTTCGTCCAGCGGAGCACCGACCGGGGGCTGCGCTGGACGGCGCCCCGCGAGATCACCCCGGCCGTCAAGGGTGCGCGGTGGCGGTGGTACGCCACCGGCCCCGGTCATGCGCTCGCGCTGACGTCCGGGCCGTACCGGGGACGGCTCGTCGTGCCCGCCAACCACTCGGTCGCGCCGCCGAAGGGGAGCGCGGACAGCGGGGCCGAGCCGCGCTACTACCGCGGTCACGCGCTGCTCAGCGACGACGGGGGCCGCAGGTGGCGCATCGGTTATGTGGACACGGTCACCGACGACGCCGTCAACGTCAGTGAGACCACCGCCGTGCAGCTCCCGGACGGGCGCGTCTACGTCAACGCCCGCAACCAGGGCGGAACGGCGGGCGGGAACCGGGCGCACGCCCACAGCCGCGACGGGGGACGGACGCTGACCGGCCCGTTCCGGGTGACGAGGGGCCTGGTCACCCCGGTCGTCCAGGGCAGCCTCCTGCGGGTGCGGGTGGACCGCGCGAACGTCCTGGTGTTCTCGGCGCCGGCGGACGCGCGGGAACGACGCCGGATGGCCCTGCGCACCAGCCGGGACGGCGGGCGGACCTGGCGGCACTCCCTGACGGTCTCGGCGCGGCCCGCCGCGTACTCCGACCTCGTCCAGGTCAGTGCGACCGTTCTCGGCCTGCTGTTCGAGACCGGGACACAGGGGCCCTACGAGAGCGTCGAGTTCCGCAGGATCGGCCTGCGCCGGGTCGCCGCGGGCGGCGCCTGACGGCCCTCGCTCAGGGGCGGCGGTGGCCGAGGATCTCGGTGTGGATGCGCTGGGCGGTCTCGTCGAGGAGGGTCTGGACGCGGGCCAGGTCGTCCTCGTCGAGGCCGGTGTGCTTGGCGGTCTTGCGGATGTTCTCGACGAACTTGCGGAGGGTGCGTTCGAGCTTGACGCGGGCGATGTCCTCGGCGGTGCCGGTGGCGGTGCGCCAGGCGTCGTCCCAGTTCTGCCGCCACTCCTCCTTCCACGCCTGGCGCTGCTCGCGCCAGAAGTCCTTCTGGCGGCGCCACTCGTCCTTCTGCCGCTCCTTGCTCTCCTTCCAGGCGTCGCGGGACGCGGCGCGGCCGTGGCGGCGCATGTCGCGGGCGGCCTGGGTCAGCTCCTCGCGCAGTGAGCGGACGGTCTGGCGGACGTCCTCCTGGACCTCGCGGGCGAACTGCTGGGCGGAGGCGGAGATCTCCTCCTCCAGCTCGGCCAGCTCGTCCATCCGGCGTTCCAGCTCGGCGCGGCCCCGGTCGGTCAGCGAGTAGACCTTCTTGCCCTTGACCACCTCGTGGGTGACCAGGCCCTCGGCCTCCAGCCGGGCCAGCCGGGGGTAGATGGTGCCGGGGGAGGGGGAGTAGACGCCCAGGAACCGGTCCTGGAGCAGCCGGATCACCTCGTAGCCATGCCGCGGGCTCTCCTCCAGCAGCTTGAGCAGGTAGAGCCGGAGGCGGCCATGGCCGAACACGGGACTCACTCAGTCCTCCCTTTCCGGGCGTGCGGCGCCGGGGTCGTCGTCGGGCCTGCTGAGCAGGGTGACGCCGCCCGACACGGTGTTGACGGTCAGCAGCCCGGCGCCGGTTCCGAGCGTCCCGGTCACGGTGCGGGCGACGGGGCGGTCCTGGCGTTCCAGGCCGGGGAAGGAGGTCTCGACCCGGCCCGCCGCCGAGCTGAGGTTCACCTCGGCGGAGGTGGAGTCCGGCAGCCGGAGCGCGACCTCGCCGGACACGGTGTTGACGCTGAGGCTGCGGTCGCCGACCAGGGTCACGTCGGCGGCGACCCGCCCGCTGACGGTCCGGGCGCCGAGCCGTTCCAGGGCGCCCCCGGCCAGTGCGAGGTCACCGGACACGGAGGTGAAGCTGACCGAGCCGTCCAGGCCCTGCGCCTCGATCCGGCCGGACACGGTGTTGGCGTCGATGTCGCCGCCCACGCCGTCCAGCGTCACGTCGCCCGCCGCGCTGCGGATGGACGTGCGGGCCGCCAGCCCGGTGACGACGGCGTCCGCGGTGATGAGGGTGAGGTGGACGGGGCAGTCGCGGGGGACGGTGACGGTGACGGCCGCGGCGATCCGCCGGTCGCGCAGCCAGGCCAGCACCCCCTCCCAGACCCGTTCCTGGGTGATGGTGAGCATGCCGGCCTCGTGGCTGACCAGCAGGGGCGGCCCGGTGACCTCGCCGACCAGCACGGACGGCTTCTCGCCGCCGAGCACCGAGACGCTGCCGGCGACCAGGGTGGCCTTCAGCGCGACCACGCCGTCGAACTCCAGCGTCGCCGCCTCGTGGATCGTCCAACGCGACATCGCGTCATGCCCTTCCTGCGACCTGTCGGGGGCGGAGCCTCTCCGCCCTTCACACGATATGTCGTGTTGTCGCGGAGTCAAGACATGTCGTGTTCCGGGCGGGTCAGTCGTCGTCCTCGTCGTCCAGCCGGGCCAGCCAGGTCGCCAGGCGCTCGATCGGGGTCTCGAACTCGGGGTTCAGGTCGACGAACTCGCGGAGCCGCTCGGCGATCCAGTCGATGCTGACCTGCTCGCCGGAGCGGCGCTCGGCGAGCTCCTCGATGCCGCGGTCGGTGAAGTACACGGTGGGCAGGTTACCCGGGCCAGCCGGTCTCCACCGGGGAGCCGGGCGCCACCGGTCCGGCGCCCGCGCCGGTGCGCCGGATCGCGTCGGCGAGCTCGGCCAGGTCGCGTTCGGACAGCCGCACGCCCGCCGCCGGCA
>DATADI010000624.1:0-5975 GCA_036258615.1 Thermomonospora sp.
CGGGCAGGTGCCCGGATCCAGGATGCCCAGGCCCGCGATGTGGGCGTGGGTGGTGCCGGTCTCGACGTTCAGGAAGTTGGCGTCCACCGCCGTGAGCTGGCGCATCCTCGCCCCCCGGTTCTCCGGCGGGAACGTTGCGCACCCGCACGAACACACAGTGTGACCAGATCGTACCTCGCGGCCGATGTCGACCTTCGTCGGCCTCCCCGCCCCCTTTCGGGGACTGCCCGCCCCGCGGTCCGTTCCTAGCGTGGGGCGGGTGATCGAAGTACAGGACCTCCGCAAGGAGTACGGCGGGACGGTCGCGGTCGACGGCCTGTCCTTCACCGTACGCCCGGGACGGGTCACCGGGTTCCTCGGGCCGAACGGCGCGGGCAAGTCGACCACGATGCGCATGGTGCTCGGCCTGGACCGGCCCACGGCGGGCCGCGCCCTCATCGACGGCGGCCCGTACCGGCTGCTGCGCGATCCGCTGCGCCGGGTCGGCGCGATGCTGGACGCCACCCGCGTGCACAAGGGCCGCTCCGCGTACGCCCATCTGCTGTGGCTCGCGCAGACCAACCGCATCCCCCGCACCCGCGTACGTCAGGTGCTGGAGCTGGTCGGGCTGGAGCCGGTGGCGCGCAGGCGGGCGGGACGGTTCTCGCTGGGGATGGCGCAGCGGCTCGGCATCGCCGCCGCGCTGCTCGGGGACCCGCCGGTGCTGCTCTTCGACGAGCCCGTGAACGGCCTGGACCCCGAGGGCATCGTGTGGATCCGCACGCTCATGAAGGACCTGGCCGCCGAGGGCCGCACGGTGTTCGTCTCCAGCCACCTGATGAGCGAGATGGCCCTGACCGTGGAGCACCTCATCGTGATCGGCCGTGGCCGGTTGCTGGCCGACACCACGGTCCGCGCGTTCATCGACACGCACGCCCGCTCGTACGTACGCGTCCGCACCCCGGAGCCCGAACGGCTGCGGCAGGTGCTCACCGGGGCGGGAGTCCGCGTCGAGGACGGCGCGGACGGGACGCTGGAGGCGCACGGCACCGAGACCGCGCAGGTGGGTGAGCTGGCCGCCGCGCACGGGCTGGCCGTCCACGAGGTGAGCCTGCGGACGGCCTCGCTGGAGGAGGCGTTCATGCGGCTGACCGGCCAGGCCGTGGAGTACCGGGCCGGAGGGGAACGGGCGTGACCGAGGTGTGGGCGATCGTGAACGCCGAGTGGACCAAGCTCCGCACCGTCCGCTCGACGTACTGGACGCTCGCGCTGACCGTGGCGGTGAGCGCGGGCCTCGCGTACCTCGTCGGGCACAGCCTCAGCGGGTCGTACGACGGTTGGGACCAGGACCGCAGGGACGACTTCGACCCGCTGTTCGCGTCGTTCCTGCCGCTGATGGTGGGGCAGCTCGTCCTGGTGGTGTTCGGAGTGCTCGCGATGAGCGCCGAGTACTCCGGCGGGACGATCCACGCCTCGCTGACGGCGGTGCCCCGGCGGGGACGGTTCTACGCCGGGAAGGTGCTGGCGGTGCTGGGGCCCGCGCTGGCCGTCTCGGTGGCCGCGGTGCTGGCCGCGTTCTTCGCGGGGCAGGCCGGGCTGGGCGGGCTGGGCACCTCGCCGGGCGCGGCCGGGGTGCCGCGCGCGATGGCCGGGTCCGTGCTGGTCATGACGCTGATGTGCCTGTTCGCGCTGGGGCTCACGGCGGTGGCCCGCAGCGCCACCCGGGTCCTGGCGGTACTGCTGCCGCTGCTGCTGCTCAACTCGCAGGGCCTCGGGCAGGTCCCGGCGCTCAAGCCCGTGATGCAGTACCTGCCGGACCAGGCGGGCATGGTCATCATGCACGTGGCGGGCCCGCAGGACGATCCTCGCTGGGCGCGCGACTACGGCCCCTGGACGGGCCTGGGCGTCGTCGCGCTGTGGGCCGCCGCCGCCCTGCTCGCCGGGCTCGTCGCACTCCGCCGCCGCGACGCCTGACCGTACGGAAACCGGCCCACCGCGCGGGAGTCCGGCGATCGGGGTGCGGGGGGATGATCACGGCACTAGGGTTGCTGAGCATGACGGGACGACCGCTCTCGGAGATCGTCGAGGCAGGCTGGGCGACGGCGCTGGAGCCGGTCGCGGGACGCATCGCCGCGATGGGCGACTTCCTGCGGGCCGAGGTCGCGGCGGGTCGCCGCTACCTGCCGGCCGGGGAGCACATCCTGCGGGCGTTCAAACAGCCGTTCGCCGACGTGCGGGTGCTGATCGTCGGGCAGGACCCCTACCCCACACCGGGACATCCGGTGGGGCTCAGCTTCTCGGTCGCGCCGGACGTCCGCCCGCTGCCCGGCAGCCTGATCAACATCTTCCGCGAGTACCACGCCGACCTCGGGCACCCCGAGCCGAGCACCGGCGACCTCACCCCGTGGACCGAGCAGGGCGTGCTGCTGCTCAACCGGGCGCTCACCGTGGCGCCCGGCAGGCCCGCCTCGCACCGGGGCAAGGGCTGGGAGGAGGTCACCGAGCAGGCCATCCGGGCGCTGGCCGCGCGCGGCGGGCCGCTGGTGGCGATCCTGTGGGGCCGCGACGCGCGCAACCTCAAGCCGTTGCTCGGCGGGGTGCCGTGCATCGAGTCCGCGCATCCCAGCCCGATGTCGGCCGACCGCGGGTTCTTCGGGTCCCGCCCGTTCAGCCGGGCCAACGAGCTGCTCGAACGGCAGGGCGGGCGACCCATCGACTGGAAGCTCCCCTGATCGTGACAAGGGAAGACGCCTGTGACGGCGCGCACGTTTCACGCCACGTCACCGAACACATAGGTTGCTCCGTATGACGGAATACGTGTACCCGCCGGTCATCGCCGCGGCGAAGGCCATGTTCCGAGTCCTCGACCTGCGCTGCACCGTCGAGGGCGCGCAGAACATCCCGCGGACGGGGGGCGCGGTTCTCGTCAGCAACCACATCAGCTACCTGGACTTCATCTTCGCCGGGCTCGCCGCCCAGCCCGCCGGGCGGCTGGTGCGCTTCATGGCGAAGAAGGAGGTCTTCGACCACCGCGTCTCCGGGCCGCTCATGCGCGGCATGAAGCACATCCCGGTCGACCGGCAGGCGGGCGCCGCCGCGTACCGCGACGCGCTCAACGCCCTCAAGGCGGGCGAGGTGCTCGGGGTGTTCGCCGAGGCCACCATCAGCCGGTCGTTCACCGTCAAGGACATCAAGGGCGGCGCGGTGCGGATGGCCGCCTCGGCGAAGGTGCCGATGATCCCGGTGGCGCTGTGGGGCACCCAGCGGCTGTGGACCAAGGGCCGCCCGCGCAACCTGTGGCAGCGGCACGTGCCGGTCACCATCCTGGTCGGCGAGCCGATGTACCCGACCCGGGTCCGCGACTTCACGCCGGTCGTGGACGAGCTGCACACCCGCATGTCGGAGCTGGTGGAGCGTGCCCAGCGCGAGTACCCGGAGGTGCCCCGGCCCGGCGAGGAGTGGTGGCAGCCCGCCTACCTCGGCGGCACCGCGCCCACGCCGGAGGAGGCCGCCGCGATGGACGCCAAGGAGGCCGCGGAGCGCTCCGCCGACTGATCCCGCACGATCCTGTCCTGGGTAAATCGGTGGACGTCCCCCGGGGGGACGGCTGATCATCGGAGGCATGTCGATGTCGCAGGAGAGGCCGAAGGAGATACTGCACCTCGTCGAGGTCCCCGAGACCGAGCCCGATCTGGCGATGTCGGTCGTTCTCAACCTGAACGACAACAACTCCCCCTCCGACGTGATGGACGTGCTGTCGCTGCGGCCGTTCGCGAGCGGGGAGCAGCCCTGGTCGAAGTCCACCCGGCTGGAGCACGTCCGCGACGACGCGCCGCTGCGGCCGGACGACTGCCGGGTGCTGCGGGTGGCCGTCGAGGACGGCAAGCACTCGGTGCTGGCCGAGGGCGACGGCTGGATGCTGCTGGCCAACCGGTGGGAGGGCGGCAACGCCTACGTGGCGGTGTCGGCGACCAGCCAGGAGCTGGCGACGGCGGTGCTGGAGGAGGCGGTCCGCGACGCGACCGAGCCGCCGGTGGCCGACGAGACCCAGGTGGAGATGGGCTTCTGGCACATGTCCAAGCACGGCCCGAGCCGCCGTGAGCGGCTCATCTCGGCCGACACCTGGGCCGACATCCGGGGCAACTACACCGCCCCGGTCGCCTCGGCGCTGGACGCGGTGATGAAGCTGGACCGGGAGGAGATCTCCGGGCGGCTCCTGCTGCTGCACGGCCCGCCCGGCACCGGCAAGACCACCGCGCTGCGGGCCCTGGCCCGCGCCTGGGTGGACTGGTGCCAGGCCGACTGCGTGCTCGACCCGGAGGTGCTGTTCGGCGACCCCGGCTACCTGATGCAGGTGGCCGTCGGGACCGACGACGACGATCCGGGCCGGCGCCGCTGGCGGCTGCTGATCCTGGAGGACTGCGACGAGCTGATCCGCGGCGAGGCCAAGCAGTCCACCGGGCAGGGCCTGTCCCGGCTGCTCAACCTGACCGACGGGATGCTCGGCCAGGGCCGGGACGTGCTGGTGGCGATCACCACCAACGAGGACCTGGCCCGGCTGCACCCGGCGGTGGTCCGGCCGGGCCGCTGCCTGGCGCAGATCGAGGTGGGACGGCTGTCGCAGACCGAGGCGCTGCGGTGGCTGGGCGACGACGCCGACCCCGGCGCGGTCGGGCCGGACGGCGCGACGCTCGCCGAGCTGGTCGCGCTGCGCAAGGGCGAGCAGGCGCCCGCCGTGGCGGCGGACGCCGCACGGCCCGCCACCGGGTTCTACCTCTGACAACAGGGCCACTGCCCCGGATTGGACCTGTCCGGTCCGGGGCGGTGGCGTCCAGTCTGGAGGTATGGACCAGTCTCATCCGCTTCATCCGGAGACCCGTGCGGCGCACCCGCCGGTCGTCCGGCCGGTCGGCAGCCGGCCCCTGACGACCCCCATCTACCAGGGCCACCTGTTCTCGTTCGAGGACGCCGAGACGATGGCCGCCGCCTTCCAGGGCCCCCCGCACGCCGTCGCCGGGGAGGCGGACGGGCACGGCGCGTTCTTCTACAGCCGCCTCGGCAACCCGACGGTCCGCGCCTTCGAGGAGGCGGTGCGCGACCTGGAGGGCGGCGCCGCGGCGCTGGCCACCGGGTCCGGCATGGGCGCGGTGAACGCCGTGCTCATGGGGCTGCTGCGGTCCGGTGACCACGTCATCGCGCAGGACTCGCTGTACGGCGGCACCTACGTGCTGCTGCGCGACCTGGCCGAACGGTGGGGCGTGGAGGTGACCCACGTCTCGGTGGACGACCCGGAGGGCGTCCGGGCCGCGGTACGCCCGACCACCCGCCTGCTGTACCTGGAGACCATCACCAACCCGACCACCCAGGTCGTGGACCTGCCCGCGCTGTCGTCGGCCGTCCGCGAGGCGGGGGTGCTGACGGTGGTGGACAACACGTTCGCGACGCCGGTGCTGTTCCGTCCGCTGGAGCACGGGGCCGACATCGTGCTGCACTCGGCGACCAAGTTCCTCGGCGGGCACGCCGACGTGCTGGCCGGGGTGGTGGTCAGCGCCGACGCCGCCGTGCACGACCGCCTCTGGCGGCACGCCACCGAGCTGGGCTCCACCATGGACCCGATGACCGCGTGGCTGACGCTGCGGGGCATGGCGACGCTGCCGCTGCGGGTGGCGCGGCAGTGCGCGAACGCGCTGACGCTGGCGCGGCGGCTGGCCGAGCACCCGGCGGTGGAGCGGGTGCACTACCCGGGCCTGCCCACCCATCCGCACCACGAGACGGCGCGCAAGCTGCTGGAGGGCGGGTTCGGCGGCGTGCTGTCGCTGGACCTGGCCGGGGGCCGGGAGGCGGGTCAGCGGTTCGTGGAGAACCTGCGGCTGATCCCGATGGCCCCGTCACTCGGCGGGGTGAAGTCGGTGGTGCTGCACCCGGCGAGCACCTCGCACCGCGGGCTGACCCCCGAGGAACTGGCGGCGGCCGGGATCGGCGCGGGCACGGTACGG
>DATADI010000625.1:0-10875 GCA_036258615.1 Thermomonospora sp.
CCCCGGCCGCGCGGCCGGGGCGCCCGCGCAGCGCCCGCGCCGAGCAGGCGATCCTGGCGGCGACCATCGACCTGCTCGCCGAGGAGGCGGGGGTGGCGGCGGTCTCGATCGAGGCGGTGGCGGCGCGGGCCGGGGTCGGCAAGACCACCATCTACCGGCGCTGGCCCAACAAGGAGAAGCTCATCGTCGACGCGCTGGCCACCATCAAGCACCCCATCCCGGAGCCGGCCGGCCGCTCGGCCCGCGAGGACCTGCTGACCCTGGCCCGCGCCCTCGGCCAGGAGCAGGCCCGCAAGCACGGCCGCTGCTTCTGGAACGTCCTGGGCGGGGCCGACCGGCATCCCGAGCTGCTGGAGCGCTACCGCCGCGAGGTCATCGAGCCGCGCCGCGAGGTCATCCGGGGCGTGCTGCGGCGCGGCATGGAGTCCGGCGAGCTGCGGGCCGACCTGGACGTCGACGTCGCCATCGCGCTGCTGGTCGGGTCGATGACCCTGCAGGGGCGGGCGCTGGCGCCGATGCAGTCGCTGCCGCCCGACTTCGCCGAGCAGGTCGTCGACTCGCTGCTGCGCGGCCTCGCCCCCTGAGCGCGCCCCGGCGCCGGGGGCACTTACCCCTGTGATCTTCTCCCCAGGCGCCGTGCCATGCCCCATACTGAGCGCCAAGGAGTCGTCGGACGACCCGTCGTCAGGAGCGCGAGGTGACAGACGTGCCGCCACCCCCGGCCGTGAGCGAACGGCGGGCCCCCGCGCCCGCCGATTCGGCCGCCCGGACCCTGGTCCTCGGCATCGACAGGTCCGGGCAGGTCGTCCAGTGCGGCCACAACGCCCCGGCCGTCCTGCAGTACCGGCCCGAGGAGCTGCTCGGCCGGCCCGCCGGGTCGCTGGTGGACGACGACGCCAAGGAGGACCTGGACGCCCTGCTGGAGGCGGTCGCCACCGGCCAGGAGCGCACCGCCGTGCTCAGCCTGCGCCGCGCCGACGACACCGCCGTGGACGCCGTGGTCACCGCGCAGCCGATGGTCGCCGCCGGGCACGACTCCGGCCCGGCGACCGCCGCGCTGCTGCACGTGCGGGTGACGCTGCCGCCCAGCGAGCGCTTCCAGGACCCGGGCATGATGCGCCGGGCGCTGATGGACGACCCGCTGACCCGGTTCGGCGCCTCCCTGGACCTGGACCAGACCGCCCAGGGCCTGGTGGACGTGATCGTCCCGCACTTCTGCACCGCCGCGACCGTGCTGGTGCTGGAGAGCCTGGTCACCGCCGACGAGGTGCACAGCGAGTCCGGCGCCGCCGCGCTGCGCCGGCTGGCGGTGACCTCCGACGACGGCAACGCCGCCTGGACCGCCACGTTCCCGCAGGGCGAGGTGCTGGTCTACCCCGAGGGCACCCCTTACCGGGAGTGCCTGGAGACCGCCCAGCCGGTGCACCTGCCCCGGGTGGACGCCGAGACCGCCGGGCGGATCGCCCGGATCTGGCGGCGCCGCCCGGTGGCCGAACTGCTCACCGACGTGTCGATGGTGCTGCTGCCGCTGATCGCCCGCGACACGCTGCTGGGCATGATGGTGTGCACCCGGGTGCCGGGGTTCCGCCGGTTCGACGCCTACGACGTCGAGATCGGCATGGAGTTCGCCGCGCGCGCCGCGATCGTCATCGACAACGCCCGCCGGTTCAGCCGGGAACGTGCCACCGCGCTCACCCTGCAGCGCAGCCTGCTGCCCAACCGGCTGTCGGCGCCCACGCCGGTGGAGGTCCGGCACCGCTACCTGCCCGGCAGCAAGCTGGTGGAGGTCGGCGGCGACTGGTACGAGTCGATCGCCCTGCCCGGCGCGCGCGTCGCCCTCATCGTCGGGGACGTCGCCGGGCACGGGGTCCGCGCGGCCGTCACCATGGGCCGGCTGCGGACCGCGCTGCACACCCTGGCCAACCTGGAGTTCGCCCCCGCCGACGCCCTGCAGGTGCTGCACGAGCTGATGATCGAGCTGGGCGAGCAGGAGCCGCACTTCGCCACCTGCGTGTACGCGGTGTACGACGCGGGCTCGGGCACCCTGGAGATCGCCTCGGCGGGGCACCTGCCGCCGCTGCTGGTCCGCCCGGACGGCACCAACGAGTACCTGGACGTCCCCCCGGCCCCGCCGCTGGGCGTGGCCGGCGGGGCGATCGGCAGCCGGGTCTTCGAGGTGGAGGACGGCAGCGTCTTCGTCATCTACACCGACGGCCTGGTGGAGAACCGGGGCCGCGACATCGACGACGGCCTGGCCCGCCTCAGCGGCATCTTCGGCGGCGACGCGGTGACCCGCCCGATGGACGACCTGGCCAAGGCCACCCTCGACGGGGTGTACGCCGACCACCACCGCGACGACATCGCCGTCCTCATCGCCCGGCTGCGCCGCCTGCCGGAGGAGCACCGGGCGTCCTGGACGCTGCCCGCCGACCCGGCCGCCGTACGCCGCGCCCGGGGCCTGGTCCGCACCCAGCTCGACCGCTGGGACCTGGACGAGCTGTCCTACACCACCGAGCTGCTGGCCTCCGAGCTGATCACCAACGCGCTGCGGTACGCCCCGGGTCCGATCGAGCTGCGGCTGCTGCTGGAACGGACCCTGGTGTGCGAGGTGTTGGACCGCTCCGCCGCGCTGCCCCGTCTCCGGCACGCCGCCGACGACGAGGAGAACGGCCGGGGCCTGCTGGTGGTCAGCCAGCTCGCCCACCGCTGGGGCACCCGCCGCACCCCCACCGGCAAGGTCGTGTGGTGCGAGCAGACCGTCCCCGGCGTCGACCCCGAACCCGCCGAGCCCGCCCAGGCGTGGCCCGGGGAGAACCACCACCGCGGCTAGGGGCCCCACGCGGGGTCCTCTTCCACGGGCTACTCGCCGGGTTCGCGCCAGCGGTTGGTGATGGGGAGGCGGCGGTCGCGGCCGAAGTTCTTCTGGGTGATCTTCGGGCCGGGCGGGTACTGGCGGCGCTTGTACTCGGCCCGGTCCACCAGCCGGATCACCCGTTCCACCAGTCCGGCGTCGTGCCCGGCGGCGACCAGCGCGGCGCGGCCCAGGTCGCGTTCGACGTAGTCGTGCAGCAGCGCGTCCAGCACGTCGTACTCGGGCAGTGAGTCGGTGTCGAGCTGGCCGGGGCTCAGCTCCGCCGACGGGGGCTTGTCGATGATCTCCGCGGGGATCGGCGGGACCTTCCCCTCGGCCGCCGCCTGCTCGTTGCGCCAGCGGCACAGGTCCCAGACCATCGTCTTCATGACGTCCTTGATCGGGCCGAAGCCGCCCGCCGAGTCGCCGTAGAGGGTGGAGTAGCCGGTGGCCAGCTCGCTCTTGTTGCCGGTGGTCAGCACCAGGTGGCCCTGCTCGTTGGACAGCCCCATCCACACCACCGCGCGGACCCGGGCCTGCAGGTTCTCGGCCGCCAGCCCGGTCAGCTCCAGCTCCCGCTCGAACGCCTCGACCATGGCGTTGATCGGCACGGTCCGGGCGGTGAGGCCCTGCCGCTTGACCAGCTCCTCGGCGTCGCTGACCGAGTGGCCGGAGGAGTAGCGGCTGGGCAGCAGCACCACGTGGACGTTCTCCGGGCCGATCGCGTCGGCGGCGATGGTGGCGACCAGCGCCGAGTCCACGCCCCCCGACAGGCCGCAGATCACCGAGCGGAAGCCGTTCTTGCGCACGTAGTCGCGGACGCCGAGCACCAGCGCCGCGTACACCTCGGCGAGGTCGTCCAGCGGCGGGGCGATCTCCGGCGGCAGCGGCTCGGCCGGGGGGTCCTGGCGGGGCGACAGCACGGTGCGCTCGACGGTGATGGTGGTGCCGTCCCCGGCGTCCACCGGCTGCTCGGCCGACTGCGGCGAGGGGTGCGCGCCCGGCAGCGACAGGTCGGCGACCAGCAGGTGCTCGGTGAACCGGGGCGCGCGGGCCAGCAGGGTCCCGTCCGCGCCGACGATCATCGAGTCGCCGTCGAAGACCAGCTCGTCCTGCCCGCCGACCATGTTGACGTAGGCCAGCGTGCAGCCCGCCTCGGCGGCGCGCCGGGCGGCCAGCTCCAGCCGCACGTCGTCCTTGCTGCGCTCGTACGGGGAGCCGTTGATCACCAGCAGCAGCCCGGCGTGCGCGGCGCGGGTGACGCTCACCGGCCCGCCGTCCTGCCACAGGTCCTCGCAGATCACCGAGGCGACGTCCACGCCGCCGACCCGCACCACCGGCAGCCGGTCGCCGCGCACGAAGTAGCGGAACTCGTCGAAGACCCCGTAGTTGGGCAGGTGGTGCTTGGCCGACCGGGCCACCACCTCGCCGCCGTGCAGCCACGCCAGCGCGTTCAGCGGGGCCCCCGCGGGCTGCCCCGGGCGCACCAGGCTCACCGGGCGGCGGTCGAGGTAGCCCACGACCACCGGGAGGTCGCCGAGGCCCTCCTCGGCCAGCCGCCGCGCCGTCCGCAGCAGCGTCCGCTGGGACGCCTCCACGAACGACGTGCGCAGGGCGAGGTCCTCCACCGGGTAGCCGGTCAGCGTCATCTCGGGGAAGACGGCCAGGTGCGCGCCGCGCCCGGCGGCGCGCCGCGCCCATTCCACGACCAGGTCGGCGTTCCCGTCGAGGTCGCCGACCGTCGGATTCACCTGTGCGAGTGCCAATCGGAGCTGTGCCACGTACCCCAGGGTAGGCGTCCGTGATCTGGCGGTTTCAGCCGGACCGTTCCAGCGCCCGCTGCCGCGCCCGGATCGCCGGTCCCAGGGCGGCCTGGCCCGCGGCGGCGGCCACCGCCACGCCCGCGCAGGTCAGCCACAGCGCCGGCGCCCCGATCTCCAGCAGCCGGGTGCCGCCCAGCGGGGCCAGCAGGAAGCCGCCGGACCAGGACACGCCCCACAGCGCGCTGTACCGGCCGCGCAGGTGCTCGGGCGCCAGGTCGGCCACCACCGACTGGCCCACCGCCGCGATGACCACCTCACCCGCCGTCCAGACCGCCACCGCCCCGGCGTACGCCCACACCGAGGAGACCGCCGTGTACAGCGCCGTGCCCGCGGCGACCACCAGCAGCCCGGCGGCGATCACCGTGCTGTGGTCGCGGCGGACCAGCCAGGTGTTGACCACCGGCTGCGCCACGATGATGAGCACCCCGTTGACCGCGACGGCCAGCCCGTAGTCCTGCGGGGACAGCCCGTCGGCCCGCATCGCCAGCGGCAGCGTCGCGAACGACTGCATCAGCACGAACGTGTACGCCAGGAACACCAGGGCGTAGCCGACCATCGTCCGGTCCCGCAGCACGTCCCCGAACCCGCCGGGCTCGCGTTCGGCGCGGGGGCGGCGCGCCCGGGTCTCCGGCACCGCCCGCCACACCAGCAGGCCGAAGACCAGGCAGGTGACGGCGTCGGCCCAGAACAGCCACAGGTACCCGGCGCGGGCGAGCGCGCCGCCCAGCACCATCGCGACCGCGAACCCCAGGTTGATCGCCCAGAACAGCAGCCCGAACGCCCGGGGCCGTTCGGCGGGCGGGACCAGGTCGGCCACCAGCGCCGCCGCGGCGGGCCGGAACATGTCCAGCACCAGCCCCAGCAGCAGCGCCGACGCCATGATCGCGGGCAGCCCCTGCGCGTAGCCCAGCGCCAGCATGCCCGCCGCGTTGGCGACCATGGCCAGCGTCAGCGTCGCCCGCCGCCCGATCCGGTCGGCCAGCACGCCCCCGACGACCTGCGCGACCACGCCGCCGAGGCCGAGCAGCGCCAGCACCAGGCCCGCCTCGCCCAGCGACAGCCCGCGCACCGACGTCAGGTACAGCCCCAGGAACGGCTCGACCATCGTGCCCAGCCGGTTGATCAGCGTGCCGCTCCACAGCACCCAGAACGGCCGGGGGAGCCCGCCGATCCGTTCCCGCAGGAAGGAGGGCAGCCGGGCGGAGGTCACGGGAGGCGCGGTCATGGGCCCGAGTGTGGGCGGGGCCGGTGGCGTGTGCGATGGTTTTAGCGGTGGCTAAATGATCGAGTACGAGTTCGGCCCGGACGACGTCGCGCGGGTGCGGTTCGCGTTCTCGCCGCTGGGGGAACTGGTGGCGAGCCTGCGGGTGCTCGCCGACCCGTCCCGGCACGCCCTGCACCTGCCGTGGGTCCGCGCGGTGACGCCCCGGCTCCGCGGGCTGCGGCTCGGGCCGCTGCGCGCCCTGGTGGGGCCGGTCGGCTACATCCCCGACTTCCTGACGCCGCCGCCCCGTACCCCGCTGCCGGACCTGGACGCCGAACTGGCCGAGGTCAGGGCCACCACCCCCGAGCAGGTGGTCGAGCAACTGGGCTGGATGGACACCGACGAGGGTGTCCCGGCGGCGCTGCGGGAGCGGTCGGCGGACGTGCGCCACGCCCTGGCGGCCGACCCGGAACGGGCGCTGGACCTGCTGACCGGCCTGATCGTCACGTACTGGAAGGCGGCGGTCGAGCCGTTCTGGCCGCGGGTGCGGGACCTGCTGGAGACCGACGTGCTGCGCCGCTCCCGGGCCTCCACCGAGCGCGGCACCGAACGGCTCTTCGCCGGCCTGCACCAGCGGGTGGCCTGGGACGGGGAGCGGCTGACGGTCAGCGGCGGCTACTCCGCCCGCGTCACCCTCGACGGGCGCGGCCTGCTGCTGGTGCCGAGCGCGTTCGCCTGGCCCGAGGTGCTCGCCATGCTGCCGCCCTACCAGCCGCAGCTCATCTACCCGCCGTACGGGGTGGCGACGCTGTGGGACGCCGAGCCGGCGCCGCCGCCGGACGCCCTCGCGGCGCTGCTGGGCAGGGTCCGCGCCGCCGTCCTGACCGGGCTGGAGGCCCCGGCGTCCACCACGGAACTGGCCCGGCGGCTGGGCGTCACGCCCGGGGCGGTCAGCCAGCACCTGGCGGTGCTGCGCGGATGCGGGCTGGTCACCGGGCACCGGGTCGGACGGCGCGTGCTGTACGCCCGTACCGACACCGGCGACGCCCTCGTCCGGGGACGGGCCTAGCGCGGGCCTGGCGCAGCGTCAGCGCAGGCCCGTCAGGGTCTCGTCCAGGCGGGTGCGGACCCGCGAGCCGGACCGGCGCATCGGCACCACCGGGGACTCGGTGGCGGTCAGCGTGTAGCGGCCCGTCTCGGTCAGCCAGTCGAGATGGGCGCGCGGGGCCTGCAGCATCGTGCGGACCACGGCGGCGGTGTCGCGGCGGCCCTCGGGACCGATCCCCAGCCGGTCGAACTCGGCGGCCAGCGCGCGGGCGGCCTCGCGGATCTGCGGGGCGCGGTGCGCGACGAGGTCCACGACCCGGCAGGCGGCCTGCGGCACCTCCAGGCCGCGCGCCGCCCGCAGGACCGAGACGTGGTTGTGCAGCGCCCGGTCCGGGTCGGTGCCGTGCGCGGTCTCCTTGAGGAAGGAGATCACGTCGTTCACCCAGGTGATCACGTCGGCGGTGCCCTCGACCAGCGCCTTCCAGGCGGGCCCGGCGGCCAGCGCGGGATGCAGCTCCACCCCCAGCACCGGCTCGGCCAGGTCGTACAGGAACGGGCCGGCGTTGCGGCGGCGCAGGCCGGGAAAGTCGTCGAGCCGGGGCATCCGGCCGGTGCGGCGGTCCACCGCCTCCTGGGCGCAGCCGGTCCGGTGCTCCTCCATGTGCCGCAGGAACCGGCGGCGCCACAGCGCGCTCGTCCCCGGCACGGTCTCCCGCCACAGCTCGGCCAGCGCGACCTCCAGCGGCCGGGCGTCGGGCTTGGCGTGGCCGCGGCGCAGTGCCCCCAGCAGGTCGGCGAACAGCCCGTGCACCGCCGTCGCCGAGCCGCCCAGCGGCGTGTCGTCGATCGTGTCGTCCAGCGCGAACGTCCAGACCAGCCAGCGCGTGAACAGCAGGACCCGCTCCTCGGGGGCGTCGGGGAACAGGCGGCCCGCCAGCCGGCCGAACCGGGCCCGGCCCAGCGGGGAGGCGTCCGGGTCGCCGACCACCAGGCCGCGGGCCGCCGCCCACCGGTCGGCCCGCGCCTCGACGGCCTGGGCGGCGGGATGCACGCCGGACCGGGTGGCGAGCGCGGCCACCCGGTCGGCGAGCGAGAGAACAAGTGCGGCATCCACGGCCCGACCAGGCTAAAGATCATCCTCGGCCGGTGTCGCCCATCGCCACGTCAAGACTTCGGCAACCCGGGGCGGCCGGTCCGGATTCCTGCCGCTCCCGCCGGATGCGCCACCCCGCCGGATGTCGGACAATGGTGCTGAGTTCCGGGTGGTTTCGGCCACTCCGTCAGGCTCACCACGACCGGCCCCTTTCGGACGGCTCTGTAACGCCGAGGAAACAGCCACAGGGCATACTGCTAGGTAGCCGGACGTGTCGGCACGCGCGCGCCGCGTCCCGAGCCGGGCGAGGGGGATGGACCGGGGCCGGCGCCCGTGGGCGGCGCCGGCCGGGTACGACAGTCGGGCAGACAGAGGCAATCGAGGGAGAAGGCCTTGGACCGTCAGCAGGAGTTCGTGCTCCGCACACTGGAGGAGCGCGACATCCGCTTCATCCGGCTGTGGTTCACCGACGTGCTCGGGTTCCTCAAGTCGGTCGCGGTCGCGCCCGCCGAGCTCGAGGGCGCCTTCGCCGAGGGCATCGGCTTCGACGGCTCGGCCATCCAGGGGTTCGCCCGGGTCTTCGAGGCCGACATGATCGCCAAGCCGGACCCGGCGACCTTCCAGGTGCTGCCGTGGCGCGCCGAGTCGCCGGGCACCGCCCGGATGTTCTGCGACATCCTGATGCCGGACGGCACGCCGAGCTTCGCCGACCCGCGCTACGTGCTCAAGCGGGCCCTCGGCAAGGCGGCCGACCTGGGGTTCACCTTCTACACGCATCCGGAGATCGAGTTCTTCCTGATGCGCAACCTCCCCGAGGACGGCAGCGAGCCCGAGCCGGTGGACGCCGGCGGCTACTTCGACCACACTCCGCACAGCGCGGCGCACGACTTCCGGCGCAACGCGATCATGATGCTGGAGTCGATGGGCATCTCGGTGGAGTTCAGCCACCACGAGGGCGCCCCCGGCCAGCAGGAGATCGACCTGCGCTACGCCGACGCGCTCACCACCGCCGACAACATCATGACCTTCCGGCTGGTGATGAAGGAGGTGGCCCTGGAGCAGGGCGTGTGGGCCTCGTTCATGCCCAAGCCGTTCACCGACCACCCCGGCTCCGGCATGCACACCCACATGTCGCTGTTCGAGGGCGACCGCAACGCCTTCTACGAGCCCGGCGCGGAGTTCCAGCTCTCCAAGGTCGCGCGGGCGTTCATCGCCGGGCTGCTGCGGCACGCCGCCGAGATCACCGCCGTGACCAACCAGTTCGCCAACTCCTACAAGCGGCTGTGGGGCGGCGTGGGGGCCTCCGCGGGCGCCGGGGGAGAGGCCCCCTCCTACATCTGCTGGGGCCACAACAACCGCTCCGCGCTGGTGCGGGTGCCGATGTACAAGCCGCAGAAGGGCCACGCCACCCGCATCGAGTTCCGCTCCCTGGACACCGCGGCCAACCCGTACCTGGCGTTCGCGGCGATCCTCGGCGCGGGCCTGAAGGGCATCGAGGAGGGCTACGAGCTGCCGCCGGGCGCCGAGGACGACGTGTGGGCGCTGACCCCGGCCGAGCGGCGCGCGATGGGCATCGAGCCGCTCCCGCAGAGCCTGGACGAGGCCATCCACGCCATGGAGCGCAGCGAGCTGATGGCCGAGGTGCTCGGCGAGCACGTCTTCGACTTCTTCCTGCGCAACAAGCGCGCCGAGTGGGAGGACTACCGCCGCCAGGTCACCGAGTACGAGCGCAAGCGGTACATCGCGGTGCTGTGACCCGCCCGGGTCTGCCAAGATCGGTTCCGTGCGGATCCGAGGGTGGGCGTGGGTGTCGGCGGTGGTCCTGCTGGTGGCCGGGTGCGCGGGCGCGCCCGGCGACGCCGAGCGCTCCGGGGCGCGGGCGGCGTCCTGGTGGCGTCCCAAGCCCCGGCTGACCTGGCAGTGGCAGCTCACCGGGCGCGTCGACACCTCGGTGCGCGCCCAGGTCTTCGACGTCGACCTGTTCGAGACGCCGAAGTCCACCGTGACCGAGCTGCACCGCAAGGGCCGCCGGGTCATCTGCTACACCGCCATCGGGTCGGCGGAGACGTGGCGGCCCGACTACCACCGGTTCCCGCGCCACGTGCTGGGCAAGAAGGTGCAGGGCTGGGAGGACGAGCGCTGGGTCGACATCCGGCGGCTGGACGTCCTGCGCCCCATCTGGGCCGCCCGCCTCGACCAGTGCCGCCGCAAGGGCTTCGACGGCGTCGAGCCCGACTGGATGGACGGCTACCTGCACGACACCGGCTTCCCGCTCACCGCCGCCCACCAGCTCGCCTTCAACCGCATGCTGGCGCGCATGGCGCACGAGCGGGGCCTGGCCATCGGGCTCAAGAACGACCTGCCGCAGATCCCGCAGCTCGTCGGGATCATGGACTTCGCGGTCAACGAGCAGTGCGCGCAGTACCGCGAGTGCCACCTGCTCACACCGTTCGTCCGGGCGGGCAAACCGGTCTTCCACGCCGAGTATCAGCTGCCGCTGCGGCGCTTCTGCCCGCAGTCTCGGCGGCTGGGGCTCAGCTCGATCCGCAAGCACGTGGACCTTCCGGCGGCCCGCCAGGCGTGCTGACCGCCGGTCACGCGGGCCGTCCGCGGCCGTGAGCGGATCTTGTCATAACAGAAATCATTCTCGGCACCGGTTTGCTCCATCACCGGCGGGTCGCCCGGTTACGGTTGAGCCCGTGAGCGAGCCCTGGACACCCGACCGTCGTCCCACTCTCACCGGCCGCCTGGCCCGGCTCGGCTTCACCGACGCGGGCCGCGCCGAGCGGCTGCTGGCCGAGGCGTCCGGCGACGGGGTGGCCCTCTCCGACCGGATGCTGGACACGCTCGGCGGGGC
>DATADI010000626.1:0-11144 GCA_036258615.1 Thermomonospora sp.
GCCCCCCACTCCCCCTGGCGGTTTGGCTGGTCTCGGCTGCGGTGCTTCAGGGTTTGCGGGCTACGGCGGCCAGGGTGGCGTAGAGGTGGGCGTCCTCGGCGTCGCGGGGGTCGTCCGGGCGCCAGGCGGGGACGTTGACCAGGCCCGGCTCCAGGAGTTCGAAGCCGTCGAAGAAGCGCAGGATGTCCGCGCGGGTGCGGGGCACCAGCCGGGCGGTGGCGTTCTCGAAGACGTCGGCGGCCCGCGCGATGCGGTCGGGGCCGGGCTCGCAGGAGACCTGGGAGACGACCAGGTGGCTGCCGGGGGCCAGGGCCTTGGTGAGGCGGGCCACCACCTCGTGGGGGGCGTCCTCGTCGGCCAGGTGGTGCAGGACGCCGGTCAGCAGGAGGGCCACCGGGCGTCCGAAGTCCAGCGTCGCGGTCACCACCGGGTCGGCCAGCAGGTCGTCGGGGCGGCGCAGGTCCGCGTGCACGAACTCCACGCCCTCGTCCACGGCCAGCAGGGCACGGCCGTGCGCGCACACGACCGGGTCGTAGTCGACGTACACGACGCGGGCCCCGGGGACGGCGCGGCGCGCGACCTGGTGGACGTTGTCGCGGGTGGGCAGGCCGGTGCCGATGTCGAGGAACTGGTCGAGGCCCTCGGCGGCCAGATGGCGGACCGCCCGGCCGAGGAACGCCCGGTGGGCGCGAACGTCGCGGACCACGCCGGGGGTCGAGGAGATGGCGATGACCTGCTCGGCGGCCTCGCGGTCGGCGGCGAAGTTGTCCTTGCCGCCCAGCCAGTAGTCGTGCATCCGGGCCGCGTTCGGCGTCCGCACGTCGAGGACGTCCTGTGCGGTTCGGTCGGCGGGGGGCGGTCCGCCCGGCGGGTCCGGCTCACGGGAGGTCACGCCGCGAGTGTAGCCAGAATCGGGCCAATCCCCACGAAAGGGGTGGCCGGCGTTCGCGGGACGGGCCATGATCGTTCCGTTGTCGGTGAGCCAGCGGAGGCCGGAGCATGAGCGTCGAGTACAGCCCGTTCGACTTCGCCGTGCACGAGGACCCGTACCCGGTGTACGCGCGGCTCCGCGAGGAGGCCCCCGTCTTCCACAACGCCGAGGACGGGTTCTGGGCGCTGTCGCGGCACGCCGACGTCGCCGCCGCGTTGCAGGACTCCGAGCGGTTCTCCAGCCGGAACGGGCTGCGCATCGAGCCGGCGTTCTGGGGGCCGCAGGCCGAGCGGTTCTTCTCGTTCGTGGCGATGGACCCGCCGAAGCACACCCGGATGCGCAGGCTCGTGTCGCGGGCGTTCACACAGCGGCGGGTGCAGGAGCTGGAGCCGCGGCTGCGGGAGATCGCGCGTGCCCGGCTCGCGCCGCTGCTGGAACGCGGGTCGTTCGACATGATGACCGAGTTCGCCGCCGCCTTCCCGACCGACGTCATCTCCGAGCTGGTGGGGGTGCCGGAGGAGGACCGGGAGAAGGTGCGCGAGCTGGGCATGGCCGTCATGTACCGCGACGACGAGTCGACGGACCTGCCGCCCGAGGCGCTGCAGGCCATCGGCGCGCTGGTCGGCTACTACACCGACCTCACCGTGCGGCGGGCCGAGCGGCGCGCCGACGACCTGCTGTCGGGGTTGCTGGACGCCGCCGAGGGCGACGACCGGCTCACCCCGGAGGAGATCGTGGGGGTGCTGATCCTGCTCGTCGGCGCGGGGATCGAGACGACGATGCTGCTGCTGGGCAACGCCTGGCACGCCGCCTGGCGGCACCCGGACGAGCGGGCCGCGGCGTTCGCGGGCCGGGTCGGCGACTGGGTGGAGGAGACGCTGCGGTACGACCCGTCCACGCAGGCGATCGCGCGCAGCACCACCGAGCCCGTCGAGCTGCACGGCGTCACCATCCCGGCCGACGCGAAGGTGCTGCTGCTGGTGGGGGCGGCCAACCGCGACCCCGAGGTCTTCGCGGACCCCGACCGGTTCTCGCTCGACCGGGACACCGGCGCGTCGCTGGGCTTCGGGCTGGGGCGGCACCGCTGCCTGGGCGCGAACCTGGGGCGGCTGGAGGCGCGGATCGCCCTGGCGGAGCTGACCTCGGCCATCGCCGACTTCGACATCGACGCCGGCGGGATCCGGCGGATCCACTCCTCCAACAACCGGGGTTTCGCGTCGCTGCCGACCGTGGTGACCGCCCGCCGGTGACCCCGGTCAGCGTGTCCAGCCGTCGGAGGGCGTGACCGGGCGCGCCTCCGGGTCGGTGGGCTCGATGACGCGGCTCTCATAGGGCGTCGACAGGATGATGTGGGTGTTCATCTCGCCGTGCTCGCCGAGCCGCTCGAACAGCCCCTCCAGGTGACGCATCGACGCCACGCGCACCTTCAGCATCGAGCACCAGCCGCCGCTGAGCTTGTGGATCTCGGTGACCTCGGGGTACTCCTCGGCGGCGGTGGTCTTGAGCAGGCAGCGGCCCTGGGCGCAGCGCATCTGGACGAACGCGGTCAGCGGCAGCCCCACCCTGATCGGGTCGATCCGCGCCTGGTAGCCGACGATGACGCCGTCCTCCTCCAGCCTGCGCACCCGTTCGGCGACGGCGGGCGGGGACAGGTTGACCCGTGCGGCGAGCCTGTTGAACGACAGCCGGCCGTCACGTTGCAGCTCCGCGATGATGCGCCAGTCCGTCCGATCCAGCGATCTGTCCACGTGAAAACCCCTCCCCTGATTTTCCCTGCCGAACTATAAGCCTTAGCGGCTCGATGCCTGTCATTTCCCATTCCATGGGGGCATGTGGCTTTCCTAGCGTTTCGGCCATGGATATCCCGGTCCTGCCGGCTCCTCCCACCGGGCGCGCCCGCGCCATGGCGGCGCTGTGCTCGGGGGTGGCGGCGATGAACGCGGCGATGTCCACGGCGAGCGCGGCGGGCACCCTGGTGGCGGGCGACCGGCTCGGCGTGGGCTGGGGCGGGGTGCCGAACATGGCGGGCATCGTCGGGACCGGCGTGGGGGCGCTGCTGCTGACCCGGCTGATGCGCCGCCGGAGCCGACGGGCCGTCCTCGTCACCGGGTACGCGGCGGCCGAGTGGCATCCGCCGCACCGGCGGGGCCGGGCGATCGGTGTCGTGGTGTGGTCGGCGGCGCTGGGAGCGGTCGGGGGCCCGTTGCTGCTGGACCCGTCGGGCGACGCGGCGGAGGGACTGGGGCTGGCGGTGGTGGCCGGGCCGTTCCTGGTGGCCGCGGTGACGTCGGCGGTCGCGGTGTCGGTGGCGCGGGAGGGGGCGGTGGACGCGGTGACCTGGAGCGTGGCCGCCGTCGCCGGGCTGTTGTCGACGGTGGTCCTGTCCTGGGGCGGCTACCGCGTCCTGGCGGTCGCGTCGGGCGTCCTGGCCGTCCTGGTGGCGGTCGCGCTGCGGGCGCCCGGTAATTCGATCGCCCGGCGCGGGGGCGGCGCTCTACGGTGAACGCCCATGGACAGGGACACGCCGTCGTGGGCGCGCGGGATCTCGCGGGTCGCGGTGCTGACCGGCGCGGGCATCTCCACCGACTCGGGGGTCCCCGACTACCGGGGCCCGTCGGGCGTCTGGACGAAGGACCCCGGGCTGGCGGACGCCTTCACGGAGAGCAACTTCATCGCCGACACCGACGTCCGGCGGCGGTTCTGGCGGCACATCGGGTCGTTGTTCCGCGCGGGCGTGGAGCCCAACGCCGCCCATCGGGCCCTCGCCGAGCTGGACGCGTCCGGCGTGGCGGTGCGCGTCCTGACGCAGAACGTCGACGGCCTGCACCAGCGCGCCGGGCTGGCCGCGCGCAAGGTCGTGGAGTTGCACGGGACGATCGCGACGGCCGCGTGCCTGAGCTGCCAGGCCGTCACCCCGACGACCGAGGTGCTGGCGCGGGTGGACAAGGGCGAGGCCGACCCGCCGTGCGCCCGGTGCGGCGGGACGCTCAGGCCCTCGGTCGTGCTGTTCGAGCAGTTCCTCGACCCCGACGTGCTCTCCCTGGCCCGGAACATCGCGGCCCGCACGCCGTTGTTCCTGGCGGTCGGCTCCTCGCTCACCGTGGAACCGGCCGCCGGGCTGTGCGGCCTCGCCGTGGAGGCCGGGGCGCGCCTGGTCATCATCAACCGCGATCCGACGCCGTACGACGACCTGGCCACCGAGGTCATCCGGGAGCCGATCGGGACCGCGGTGCCCTGGCTGTGCGGGGCGCTGGCCGCCGGACGGTGACCCCGGCGGCCCCCGCGGCCCCGGCCCCGCCCTCGCGGGGCGGGGCCGTGCCCGGGTTCAGCGGCGCTCGGCCAGCACCTCCGCGAGGCGGTCCATGCTCTCGCTGGCGCCGCCCTCCATGCCGGAGGCCGCCATGCCGTCGCGGTCCTCGATGGACTGGAACACCGAGACGGCGACCAGCTTGGTCCGGTCCCCCTCGACCGGCTCGAAGGTGACGGTCTCCAGGCACACGTGGCCGGGCATGCCCTCCCACTCGAAGGTCTGGATGATCCGCTCGCCCGGCTCGGTGTCGTGGAAGACCCCCCGGAAGCCGTGCGTCTCGCCCTCGGCGCTGTGCACGTACCGGTAGGACCCGCCCGGCCGGAAGTCCCAGCGGTCGATGACCATCTCGTACTTGCGCGGGCCCATCCACCGCCTGACGATCTCCGGGTCGGTGTAGGCCTCGTACACCAGCTCCGGCGGCGCGTCGAAGACGCGGGTCATCACGATGTCGTGCCTGCCGGGCTCGATCACGAACTCAGTCTCCGCCATGGTCCTGTTCCCTCTTCCTGTTCCGCAGCTTCTCGATTTCCTCGTCCAGTCGGTCGAACCGGTCGCGCCACATCTCGCGGTAGCGCTCGATCCAGGCGGAGGCGTCGGCCAGCGGCGCCGTCTCCAGCCGGCACGGCCGCCACTGCGCCTCCCGTCCCCGGCTGATCAGCCCGGCCCGCTCCAGCACCTTCAGGTGCTTGGAGATCGCCTGGAGGCTGATCGAGAACGGCTCGGCCAGCTCGTTCACCGTGGCCTCACCCTCCGCCAGCCGTGCCAGGATCGCCCGCCGCGTGGGATCGGCCAGCGCCGCGAAGGTCACGCTGAGCTGATCGTCCGCCATCCGTATTCAACCTCTCAGTTGTTCAACCGATGAGTTGATTATTGCCCCGCCGCACCTCCCCGTCAACCCCCGATGCCGGTTTCGCCGGAAACGCCCCGGCCGGAGAACGCCTCGGGGATGCTGTGATGACCTGCCACCGGAGCCCGAGGAGCGTTCGATGCCCGTCAGCCTCGACAAGATGCAGTCCGCCGCCCCCGGACTCGTCAGCCTGTACAAGACGGCGAAGGCCCGGCTGGGCGCGCGGGGGCTGGACGGCGAGCGGGCGGCCGTGTACCTCGTGCTCGATCGGTCGGGCTCCATGCGGCGCTACTACCGGGACGGCACGGTGCAGCATCTGGCGGAGCAGGCCTTGGCGCTGGCGGCGAACCTGGACGACGACGGCGTGGTGCCCGTGGTCTTCTTCGACAAGGTGGCGCACCCGCCGGTCGAGGTCGGGCTGGACGCCTACCAGGGGCGGATCGCCGAGGAACACGAGCGCCTCGGGCACATGGGCACGACGAACTACGCCGCCGCCATGGAGGCGGTGGTGGCGCACCACCGGGCCGCGGCCCCGGCCGCCCCGGCGTTCGTGATCTTCCAGACGGACGGGTCGCCGGACTCCCGGACGGCGGCCGAGCGGGTGCTGTGCGAGTCCTCGACGCTGCCGCTGTTCTGGCAGTTCGTCGGGTTCGGCGACGACGAGTTCCGGTTCCTGCGCAAGCTGGACGACCTGCCGGTGCCGCGGAAGCGGGCCGTGGACAACGCCGGGTTCTTCGAGGCGGGGGCCGATCCGCGCGCCCTCGGGGACGACGTGCTGTACGAGCGGCTGACGCGGGAGTTCCCCGACTGGCTGCGCAGTGCCCGGGCCGCGGGGATCGTGCGCTGAGCCTCAGGTCATGTCGAACACGGCCTGGAGGGTGTGGCGGCGGCGGGCGGCCAGGTCGGCGACGAAGCGGGGGGCGTCCTCGAAGGGGAGGACGTCGGTGACCAGGTGGCGGCGGACGGCGTCGCCGTCGGCGCGGAGGAGGTCCAGGGTCTCGGCGGACAGGCGCTCGCGGCTCCAGACGTGGTCCAGGCCCCGGGGCACGCGGCCGATCTGGGAGCAGCGGATCGCCAGGGCGTTGTGGTGGAACTCCTCGCCGAGGCGCAGGCTGTCCGCGCCGTCCTGGTAGAAGGCCAGGTCCACCACCGTGCCCCGGGGCCGCAGCATCCGCAGCGCCAGGTGCAGGCTCTCGGGGCGGCCCCGGCACTGGAAGACCACGTCGGCGCCGCGGTCGTCGGCGCCGTGCCGCCAGCGGGTCTTGAGCTCGACGGCCGGGTCGTGGCCGTCCGTGGCGATGGTGGTGAAGCCGAGGCGTTCGGCGCGGGCGAGGCGTTCGGGCGTCCGGTCGGCCACGACGACCTCGGCGGCGCCGTGGCGGCGGGCGAACAGGGCCGTCAGCAGGCCGACGACCCCGGCGCCGGTGACGGCGACGCGACGGCCGCGCACGCCGTCGCCGAGCGACCGCACGTCCGTGCCGCACAGGTCGGCGGCGGCGTGCAGCAGGCCGTTCGCGCAGATGGGGCCCATGTGGGCGACGTAGATGCCGAGCAGCGGGTCCAGGCCCGCGGGCATCGGCACGAACCTGTCCTCGGCCCGGTCGGCGGTGTACGCGGTGCGGTGGCCGTACGCCATGGCGATGAGCTGGCCCGGGGTGACCGCGTGCGTGCGGGTCTCGGTGACGCGGCCGACCTCCATGTACCCGACGCGCGTCACCGGGTACCCGGTCGCGGCGCGGCCGGGGCGGAACAGCCCGAGCCGGTGGTCCCAGCTCGCCGACAGGTACGGGTTGGTTCCCTTCACGTACGACAGTTCGGTCCCCGCCGACAGCCCGCTGTAGAGGGTCTCCACGCGGAAGCCGCCGTCGCGTACCGGGTGGTCGGCCTCCTCGGCGATGACCACCCTGCCGACGTCCAGGACGTGCAGGGCGCGGACCTCACGGCCGGTCATGGGCGTCCTCCAGGGCCACGGGCGCGCCGGTGGTCGCGGCGCGCGCGACGGCGCAGGCCAGGCGGTGGGTGCGCAGCGCCTCGGCGTACGGGGCGCGCACGTCGTCGGCGCGGCCGGTCACCGCGTCCACGAAGGCGCGGTCGACGCGGCGCTTGGCGTCGCCGGGATCGGTGATCTCCTCGCGTCCCGCCCCGGTGTCCACCACCAGGCGGTCCTCCGACAGCTCCAGCGCCAGGCCCTCGGCGTAGACCTCCAGGCCCGCGCGGTGCTTCCAGCCGAGCAGGCAGGTCGCGCCGAGGATGCCGCTGGCCCCGTCGCGGAACCGCAGCAGCGCCCCGGTGGCCGCCCCGACCGCGCCCTCCTCCCGGTCGGCGGGGTGGCCCGACTCGTGCGCGCTGACCTCGGCGATCTCGCCGACCAGCAGCCGGGCCAGGTCGAGCACGTGGACGGCCTGCTCGATGACCTGGCCGCCGGAGCCGTCGCGGCGGGTCCACCAGGGCACCGGCGGCACCTTGTCCAGCCACACGCCCAGCGCCAGCCGCACCGGGCGGTCGCGGAGCCGCCGCCGGGCCTCGGCGACGATGTCCAGGTAACGCCAGTGGTGCCCGACGGCGGTGACGACGCCCCGGCGGCGGGCCGCGTCGGCGACCGCCTCGGCGGTGGCCTCGTCCAGCGCGAGCGGCTTCTCCACGAACAGCGGCAGCCCGGCGTCCAGCACGTCCAGCTCGATCGGGCCGTGCGCGAACGGGGGGACGCAGACGTACACGGCGTCGAGCCCGCCGTCCTCCAGCATCGCCTTGTGGTCGGCGTGCACGCGCGCGCCGTGCTCGGCGGCGAGCGACCCGGCGCGCGCCGGGTCGGTGTCGGTCACCGCGGCGACGCGTACGTCCGGGAACCCGGCGAGCACCCGGGCGTGCCGCGCGGCGACATTTCCGGCACCCACGAATCCGATCTGACATTTCACAGGCTCAGCAATGCCACCAACGGCTGAAACGAAACCCGAATGGCGTCGTTTGAACCGCTTTGGTCAGGGCAGGCAGCAGCCACCTCACTGTCAAGCAGAGGGGTCGTGATCGATGAGGCCACTGCAGCCGGTGCCTTCGACGACCGGAGCCGCCGACGTCCGGACCTGGTTCCGGACCCGCACCAGCCGGGCCCGGGACTGGCCGGCCGAGGCGGTGATGAACGCCAAGGGCGCGCACACGGTGAGCGTCGTCTTACCGGCGCGCAACGAGGAGCCCACGGTCGGCCGGATCGCCGGGCTCATCCGGCGTGACTTACAGCTCCGGATCCCGCTGGTCGACGAGCTGCTGGTGGTGGACTCCCGCTCGACCGACGCGACGGCCCGGGTCGCCGCCGAGGCGGGCGCGGAGGTCGTCCACCAGGACGCGGTGCTGGCCGGGCACGGCGCGCTGAGCGGCAAGGGCGAGGCCCTGTGGAAGGCGCTGGCGGTCACGACCGGCGACCTGGTGGTGTTCATCGACGCCGACCTGCGCAACTTCGGAACGCACTTCGTCACCGGCCTGCTGGGCCCCCTGCTGGCGGACCCCTCGGTGGTCTACGTCAAGGGCTGCTACGACCGGCCGCTCGCCGACGGCGGCACGGTCCAGCCGCGCGGCGGCGGCCGGGTGACCGAGCTGGTCGCGCGGCCCCTCCTCAACCTGCACTGGCCCGCGCTGGCCGGGTTCGTCCAGCCGCTGGCGGGCGAGTACGCCGGGCGCCGCGAGGTGCTGGAACGGGTGCCGTTCGTCACCGGCTACGGCGTGGAGCTGGGGCTGCTGGTGGACCTGCTGCGGCTGGCCGGCCTGGACGCCCTGGCGCAGGTGGACCTCGGGGTGCGGGTGCACTCCAACCAGCCGGTGGACGCGCTGGGCCGGATGGCCTGCCAGATCATGCTGACGGCCTGGTCACGGCTGGAGCGGGAGGGACGGCTGGTCGCCGCCGACCCACCGTGCGAGAGGCTGCTGCAGTTCGGCCACGCGGGCGCCGCGCTCGGGGCCCGGATCAGCGACGTGGCCGTCCAGGAGCGCCCGCCGCTGGTCACCGTCCCGGAGTACGCCCGGCGGCGGGAACGGACCCGGGCCCTGGCGCAGCGGAGGGCCCCATGAACATCACCGTGCTGATGAACGCGGGCCCGTGGCTGCCGGTCCCGCCGCCCGGCTACGGGGGCATCGAGAACATCGTGGCCACGCTGGTGCCGGAACTGCGGGCACGCGGCGTCCGGGTGGTGCTGGCCTCGGTCGGCGCCAGCACCCTGGCCGCCGACGACCACGTCCAGGTGTTCGAGGAGGGCCGGTTCGCCGACCTGCAGCGCCCGTACAACCAGGTCATGGGCCTCGCCCACGCGCACATGCAGCGGGTCGTGGCCGAGCTGCGGGACCGCGACGACATCGACCTGGTGCACGACCACGTGGAGGCGGTGGGGCTCGGCGTGCTGGCCGCCATGTGCCGGTCCGCGCCGCCGGTGCTGCACACGCTGCACTGGGACCTGCGCAAGCATCCCGAGCTGTACGGAGAGTTCGACGGGCACGGCCGGGTGTGGGTCAACGGGGTGTCCCGCTCCCAGATCGCGCGGGCCCCCGGGCGGCTGCGCGCCCACAGCCTCGGCTGGGCGTACCTGGCGACCCCGCTGGCCGACCGGTGCCGGGCCCGGCAGGACGACGGGCGCTGCCGGCAGCGCAACGGGCCGGTGGTGATGCTGGGCCGGATCTGCGCGCTGAAGGGCCAGGACGTCGGCGTGCGGCTGTGCCGGGAGCTGGGGGTCCCGCTGGTGCTGGCCGGGCCGGTCGGCGGGCTGTCCGGGCCGCGCGAGCTGGCCGCCGCCCTCGCCGACCCCGGGCACCGCGCCCACGCCAACCCGGACGTGCGGTACTTCCGGGAGCGCGTCGAGCCGTATGTCGACGGCGACCTGATCCGCTGGATCGGCTCGGTGGAGGGCCCCGACCGCGACCGGCTGCTGCTGGAGGCCCCGGCGGCGCTGTTCCCGGTGCAGTGGGAGGAGCCCGGCGGCACGGCGGTGATCGAGGCGCTGGCCTGCGGCGCGCCCGTCGTCGGGCTGCGCCGGGGCTGCCTGCCGGAGCTGGTGGACGACGGCGTGACCGGGCTGCTGGCCGACCGCGAGGACGACCTGCGCGAGCTGCTGAAGCGGGTGGACGAGATCGACCCCGGCGCCTGCCGCGCCAGCTGCGCCGCCCGGTTCTCCCCCGCCGTGATGGCCGACCGGTACCTGGAGTTCTACCGCGAGGCGCTGGAGCGGACCGACCAGGGGCGGCGGGCCTGACATGCCCCCGTCGCGTCTGCTCCCGGCGCTGCCAGCCGCCGCGCGGGCCCTGTTCGCGGCGGTGGGCTGAGCGGGGGTCTAGGCCACGCGGTCGGAGACGGGCCACACGTACGGCAGGTCGTCGGGCACCCCGGGGAAGAACGGGCCGTAGTGGGCGGGGTCCTTGCGCAGCAGCGACGACTGGTGGCTGCGGTGGAAGCCGGGGTCGCCCAGCCACGGCGGCAGCTCACCGGCCTCCGCCAGCTCGGGCTGGGCGCGCACGCCCGTCAGGTCGGTGGCGTCGGCCAGGTCGGACATCAGCGTGGCGGCGCACGTGTCCGCCCGGCCCAGCGAGCACCAGTACAGGCAGATCTCCAGCCCGTACCGGACCAGGGCCTCCTCGTAGCCCTTCCACATCCTCACCGCCGGGTGGTGCCGCCAGCCGTACCCGGGGACGGTGAGGCCGCGCAGGACCTGGATGGTCTCCACCCGCTGCTTGCCGAGCCGCCGCGCGTCCAGCACCCGCGCGGTGGCGGCGAAGTCGGCGTACGGCAGGAACGTCTGCATCAGCGTCCCCTCGCCGGGGGCACCTTGAGGGCCAGCGACAACGCCAGCCGGTCGACCGCCTTGTCCAGGTCCAGCCCGGCCAGCTCCCCGACCCGCCGGACGCGGGCGCGGAGCGTCTCGCGGTGCACCCCGGCCGCCGCGGCGGCGGTCAGCACGGTCTGCGTTCCGCGCACGTTGTACGCCGTCCGGGCGGCGCTGTCACTCCCCAGGTCGAGATCGAGCGCGAGGTGGACCACCACGTCCGCGCCGCGCAGCTTGTCGGCGATCGCCGGGTCGCGG
>DATADI010000627.1:0-3830 GCA_036258615.1 Thermomonospora sp.
CACGCCCGTCACGCCCAGGTGGACCGCGACGGGCACCTCCAGGTGGGCGGCGGCGGACCCGGCGAGCGCCCCCGCCAGGGCCCCCACGCTCCACGCGCCGTGCAGCCCCGACATCAGCGGACGGCCCCGCCGCCGCTCCACGGCCACGCCCTGGGCGTTCATCGCCACGTCCATGATCCCCAGGGCGGCGCCGAACAGGGCCAGCGCGACCACCAGCGACCCCAGGTTCCACGCCAGCCCGAGCGGGACCAGCGACAGCCCGGCGAGCACGCCCGCCACCCGGGTCGCCGTCCGGCTGCTCCAGCGCGCCACGATCCGCCCGGCGAACCGGACCGCGACCACGACGCCGACCGGGGAGCCCAGCAACGCCAGGCCGAGGGAGCCCTCGGTGAGCCCCAGGTCCTCCTTGATCTGCGGGATGCGGGCCACCCACGCCGAGCTGACCAGCCCGTGCGCCAGGAACGCCCCGGTGGCGGCGGCGCGGGCGCCCCGCCACCCGGTGATCACGTCGGTCGCCACCCCGACGAATCTACGTCATTCCCCCCGGATCACACCGGGATGGCGGCCCCGGTGCGGGGGTCCACCTGGTAGATCCGCCGGTGCCCGCCGACCAGCAGGCGGCCCCGGGCCACCGCCACGGGGGGCGGGCCCGCCGCCGGTGGGCGCGTCACGTCCTTGACGACCCACTCGCGGCGGCCGGTGGCCGCGTCGAACGCCTCGATGAGCTGCCCGCCGGTGCCCGCGCAGACCAGCCCGCCGACCATCGCGGGCGGCGAGCTGCGGGTGTCCTCGGTCAGCCGGAACTCGCGGGGCCGCCCGTCGGCCGCCGACAGGTAGGTCAGCCGCCCCGGCTCCCCCACGCACACCCCGCCGGGCACCTCGGCCACCGGCGGGTCGCTCTCGTCGGGCCGTCCGGTGCCGGGGTCGAATCCGGCCGGCGTCTGCCACAGCTCCCGGCCGGTCCGGACGTCCACCGCCGCGACGAACCCGAGCGGCGGCGGGTCGTAGGGCAGGCCCGCCACGTACAGCACGCCGCCGGACAGGCCGAGCAGCTCGATCCCGCCGCCGCGGGCGGGCCAGTCGGGATGCCAGACGTCCGGCTCGATCCGCCAGCGTTCCCGGCCGTTGCGGGCCCGCAGCGCCAGCAGCGCCCCGTCGGCGCAGCCCACGAACACCAGGTCCCCGTCACCGGCGGGCGCCGACAGCTTCGGGTCGGCCTCCATCCGCCACTTCTCCGCGCCGCTGCGGGCGCTGAGGACGTGCAGCGTGCGGCCCCAGCGGGGGGTGCGGCCGATCACCAGGACCCGGCCGCCCGCCACGGCCGGGGCGACGGGGACGGCCCCCCGGAACCGCCAGCGCTCGGCCCCGGTGCGCGCGTCGATCGCCCGGACGTGGCCGCCGCCGGTGGCGTAGACGACGCCGTCGGCGGCCCGGAACGGTCCCGGCGTGCCGGTGTCGATCCGCCACAGCTCCGCGCCGGTGGCCGCGTCGAACGCCGCCACCTGGGACCCGCACCCGGCGTAGACCGTCTCCCCCGCCACCGCCAGCCGGATGACGGTGTCGTCCACCTCGGCCCGCCATGCCCCCGGCACCGGTTCCGTCACTCTCGCCTCGCCGTCTCGCACCCACCGAGCGTGTGTCAGGTGCGCCACACAGTAGAGGCCCAGGGGTCACTTTGGGTAGACGATCAGGAAACCTCCCCGAAAGGCACCCGGGGATCGGCCAGCCGGTCCCGGTCCACCACCGTGCGGGAGCGGATGAGGTGCTGCACGGCGGGCGTGACGTCCCAGACGTTGACGTTCATCCCCGCCACCACGCGCCCCTCCGCCAGCCAGAACGCCACGAACTCCAGGTCGTCCACCGAGCCCCGGTAGACCACGTCGTCGTATCCGCCGGGCCCGGCCGCGCCGGAGTACTCCATGCCGAGGTCGTACTGGTCGGTGAAGAAGTACGGCACCGGGGCGTACACGACGTCACGGCCGAGCATGGCCTGCGCCGCCGCCGGGCCGCCGTGCAGGGCGTTGGCCCAGTGCTCCACGCGGATCCGCCGCCGCAGCAGCGGGTTGTCGGAGGCGGCCACGTCCCCGGCGGCGAACACGTCGCGGTCGGAGGTGCGCAGCGACCGGTCGGTCACGACGCCGTCGGCCACCGTCAGCCCGGCGCTCTCGGCGAGCCCGGTGGCGGGCCGGACGCCCACCCCCACGACGACCAGGTCGGCGGGGATCTCCGCGCCGCCGTCGGTGGTCACCGCGTGCACCCGGCCGCCGGACCCGGTGATGCGGGCGACGCCCGTGGAGGTCCGCAGGTCCACGCCGTGCCGCCGGTGCAGGTCGCCGAACACCGCTCCCAGTTCGGGGCCCAGCGGCCGGTACAGCGGGGTCGGCTCGGGTTCGATGATCGTCACGTCGTTGCCGTAGGTGCGCGCGGCGGCGGCCGTCTCCAGGCCGATCCAGCCCGCGCCGACCACGACCACCCGTTTCCCGCCGCCCGCCAGGTCGTCCCGCAGCGCGCAGGAGTCGCCCATCGTCCGCAGGTAGCGGACACCCTCCAGGTCGGCGCCCGGCACGTCGAGGCGACGCGGGTACGCCCCGGTCGCCAGCAGCAGCCTGCGGTAGGGCAGCACCGAGCCGTCGGCCAGCGCGACCTCGTGCGCGGCCAGGTCCAGCCCGGTGGCGGCGACCCCGAGACGCAGTTCGACGCCGTGGGTCTCGTACCAGCCGTTCTCGTGCACGTACGCCTTGGCGGCGGGCTCGTCGCCCAGCAGGAAGCCCTTGGACAGCGGGGGCCGCTCGTAGGGGCGCTCGTGCTCCTGCGACACCAGGACGATCCGACCGGCGAAGCCCTCCTCACGGAGGGTCTGCGCCGCCTTCGCCCCGGCCAGGCCCCCTCCGACGATGACGTACACCGGCTCGCTGGCCATGGTGGACTCCTGCCACCGGCACGCGGGGGCGAAACCCGGCGGGCCTAGCGGAGCACGGCGGGCGAGGCGGCGTCGCGGACCAGCAGCCGGGGCGCGCCGGACCCGTCGGCGGGCACCGCCCACACGTCCGAGCCCCCGGTGCCGCGCGGCCGGGCGTACATGACCGTGCGGTCGTCCAGCCAGGCGACCTGGTCGTCCACCGAACGGGGCTCGGCCAGCCGGGTCTCCCGCAGCGTCCGCAGGTCCAGCGCGTACAGCCGCCACGGGTCGGCCGGGTCGGCGGAGACCCGCTTCTTGAACACCAGCCGCCCGCCGCCGGGGGCCAGCGAGGGGCACTCGGCGTTCTCCCGCAGCGTCCGGGCCGTCCACCGGGCGACGTCGCCCTCCACCAGGTACGTGCGGCCCTTGGTGGAGACGGTCGCGTAGAAGCGGGTGTCGTCGGGCGTGAAGGTGACGCCCCAGTAGTTGACGTCCGGGGACCGGTACCGGCGGCCGTTCAGGGTGAGGGCGATGTCCTCCATGTTGGTGACCGTGCGGCCGGTGCGGGTGTCGAGGATGCCCGTGCGGGTGGAGAAGCTCGCCGAGGTGTACGAGTCGCCCTGCACGAACACCGTCCAGGAGATCATCCGGCCGCTCTCGGAGACCCGGGCGCGGCTGGGCACTCCGGTGAGCGCGACCCGCCGGACCTCGCGCAGGCGCCGGTCCAGGACGGCCAGGTACGTGCGCGGCACCGGCCCCGGCTCGGTGTTCAGGCAGGCGCCCGTCCCGGCGGCGGCGTAGAACCGGGCGCACCGCAGGCCCGCGACGGTCCGCGCACCGCCGCTGACGGCCGCGACCCGGCCGCGTCCCGGCCCGGACCGCAGGTCGCGGACGACCATCCGGCCCGCCGTCAGGGCGAAGCCCGGCCCGG
>DATADI010000628.1:0-2427 GCA_036258615.1 Thermomonospora sp.
GGCCGTTCGCGGCGTCCGAGCCCAGCAGCGTCCCCGGGTCGGTGGCGGGGTACGGGTACGGCCCGTCCGGCTCGGTCGCGGCGGCCGGGTCCTTGGGGGCGGCGGTGTCCGCGCCCTTCGTGCCGGGCGCCTTGCCGGGCGTGCCGGCGCCCTGACCGGCGGTGTTGCCCGTGGCGGTGGCGGCCGGGGTCCCGGCGGGCGCGTTGCAGGCCACCGTGATGACCTTGTGCCCGGCCGCCGCGGACGCGCCGGGCGCCGACCAGGAGATGGTGTACCGGCCGTCGGGGACCCGGATGTGGCGGCTGGTGCCCGACCCGTTCTCCAGGTAGAGCGCGCCGGAGACGGTGACCCGCGAGGAGTCGGAGACCCGGTTGATCCGGTAGCCGAGGTGGTCCAGGCCCCGGAACCCGGTGGCGGCCAGGTAGAACCGGCACACGCGCTTCTCGTCGACGGTCCCGGTCGGCTCGACGCCCACCGGAACGACGCGGATCTTGGCGCCCTTGGGCACCACCGGCTCGGGCGCGGGCGCGGCGGCCCACGCGGACGGGTGTGGCAGGACGGGTACGGCCACGGCCATGGCGGCCGTCAGCATGGTCTGTCGCATCATGCACATCCGTCTATCTGGCCGCGCTTCAAGACAATCCCCGCCGCCGGTCTCGGGTCGCCCACAAACCGCACCCGGCTCGCCAAGCCGGCGCTCACGGCCGCGGTCGCACACCGTTCCGCGGACTGTCGGCCGGAAAGTCCGGCACGCCGGTCATCCGGTGTCGCAGAGCACTTCGCGAAGAACGCGCAGATCCTCGGCGTCTTTCGGGCGGCACAGCGCCGCCTTCCATTCGAGGGTGCGCCGCAGTGACAGGAAACGGTGGCCCTTGATGACCTCGGCCTCGGCGATGAGCCGGTCGATCCGCCAGTCCAGCCGCTCCGGGAACCAGCCGTCCAGGACCTCCACCGCCCCGTCGGCAAGGAACACCGACCGCACCCCGTCGAAGGGCGCCCGGTGCGCCGTCCCCTGCGCGAGCACCGCCTTCCAGGCGGGCCCCCGGGCCACGACGTCGACGTCCTGGATGGTGGCGCGCAGGCCGTGCACCAGCAGCGGGGCGCTGCCGGCGACGACGTAGTGTTCCGCCGGCAGTCCCAGGACAGCGAGCGTCCGGAAGAGCTCGCGCGCATCGATGGGCAAAAGCGAGGGCCCCCTACATAGGGCTCAGACCGAGAGCCAGCCGCACCATGACCGCCCACAGTATACTGGCCAGTACACTACTGAACGTCCCGACAATGAAGTAACGCCCGAATTCGGGATTGTGCTCGATCGCGGGATAACGGGCGATGGATTTCGCGGCGAGCGCCATGGCCGCCGCCTCCGCCTGGCCCGCCACGATGAACGAGAAGATGAGCGCGCGTTCGAACCAGCCGATGTAAATGCTCGGATCGCCGAGGTTGAAATAGTCGATACCGGTGTCGCGGTCCGCCCGTTCGCCGAACCTGGTCGAGAAATACGTGACCGGCGCGTGACTGACCAGCACGGCCGACAGCAGCCCGGAAACCACCACGGCCAGGGCGTCCCGGTCGTCCAGCAGCCGGAAGAACCGCGCCGTGCCGCCGGCGTCGGCCAGGAACGCGACCGCCGCCACGCTGACCAGCGCGGCCACCGCGACCAGGGCGATCCGGCGCCCCTCGGCCGTGCCGAGCACGGTGCGGACACGGGCGCTGAAGTGGGAGAACTCGCCGCCCGCGTGCGGGAACAGGGAGACGAAGCGGCGCCGCGCCCCACGGAGCGGCCCCCGGTACCGGTCCGGCGCGGACGGGGGCTCCTGCCGCCGGGCGCGGCCCGCCGCCGACACCGACCAGACGAAGAACGACCAGCCCGTCACCAGGGCCAGGACGACCGCGGCCCGCCACGTCCAGATGATCGGCGCCACGATCCACGCGCCGTACGCCAGGGAGATGCCCAGGCAGGCCAGCAGGCTCTTGCGGGTGTGCGGGAGGCAGTGCGGGACGAGGGCCGCGGTGATGACGCCGAGCACGATACGAGCCGTCTCCACGCCGCCGCTCCCGAGGTGCCGTCACCGGAACGGCACAACCCTAGGAGGGTGTGGGCGAACCCGTCCAGGGCGCCGGGACGAGGGAGGTCAGGCGGCGTCGGGGGCGGGCATGAGCATCGGGCCGGTGACGCCGAAGCGGTCGACGCCCCGCTTGGTCAGGTTGATGCGCAGGTCGATCCAGCCGGGCAGGGCCGCGGTGCGGCAGTCGAGGTCGCCGCGGGACGGGAAGTGCAGGTCGCCGACCGAGAGCTTGGCGCCCCGGGCGTGCACCGGGAGCAGGATCCGCGAGCCGGCGGTGAGCGGGGCGATGGCGCAGCCGCCGACCTCCCGGCCCCGGGCGGCGGTCGGGACGGCCTGCGCGGCGACCCGCTCGTACCCGGCG